>NZ_DASZKT010000134.1:0-63157 GCF_035552695.1 Actinospica sp. | reverse complement strand
GTACCCACGCGCGCTCCCGAGGCTGGTCTTCGCCGATACCAGCTCGACGCAGCTCGCCCTGGATCCGCACGAAGCCCGACCGGCGGTTCTCCCTGGCCAGGCGCAGGATCAGCGCGACGAGCTCGTCGGAGACCGGTGGGCGGCCCGGTGGTCTCGGCTGGAGCCACCTCGCTGCGAGCATCCTCTTGTGCCAGCGCGGCAGCGTGCCTGGCGTGACGATCCCGTGCCCGCGCAGCGCCTGGGCAACTGGCGGGCGAGGGCCGCGAGTACGGCCCGCCGCGGCCAGGTCATTGTCGGCTTCGGGTTTCCGCGGCGCAGAATCGCCACCTCGTGTCGGAACGCGAGTATCTCCGCGTCCTTGGACTCCGAAGAGCGGTTGGTGACTCCGGATACGCTGCTGCGCCACCGCCGCATTCCGCCCGCGCCCAGGCGCGACCGAAACACGTGGCGCCAGTTCCTCCAAGCCCACGCCGCCACCGCACTCGCCTGCGACTTCGCACAAGTCGATTGCGCGGTGACCCTCAAACGTGTCTACGTGTTCTTCGCATCGAGCTCGAGACCCGGTACGTGCACGTGCTGGGCGTCACCGCCAATCCGGACGGCGCGTGGACCGCGCAGGCCGCACGCAACCTGGTCATGGACCTCGGCGAGCGTGGAGGAGTTCAAGGTCCTGCTGTGTGACCGCGGAGGACAGGTTACCGGCACCGTCGACCACGTCCTGGCCGGCACGGAGATCGAGGTGGTCAAGACCCCGCCGCAATGCCCGCGCGCGAACGCCTACGCCGAGCGCTGGATCAGAATAACTCCCGGCGCCAACGCGCCACCCGTCCCCGGTGTCACAATCAGCCGGAGCCGCGACGAGCCGCCCGCAGGCAGCACGCCGACCAGCAAGGGCAAGCCATATCCGTTCGCAGCAGGTCAGCCGACGCTGAAGCTCACGCGGTCGCGGCCGCCCGCCCTGGGGCCTGCAACTGCAAACCCGCTGGCCTGACTCACGCCGACTCGCGGCGTACCAAGGATGTCGGCAGCGCGGTCTGCGGGTCGGGAGTCGATGCCTTGTCGATCAGCGCGAGGACATGCCGAGCCATGGTCGAACCCTGCTCCTCCACGGACTGACGTATCGTGCTCAGCGGCGGCTGGGTGTACTGGGCGATCGGATCGTCATCGAAGCCGATGACCGCGATGTCATCAGGCACTTGACGGCCGCTCCGGCGCAGCGCGCGCAGCGCGCCGGCCGCCATCAGGTCGGAAGCGGCGAAGACCGCGTCGAGATTGGGGCGGCGCTCGAGCAGCCGGGTCATCGCGTGCTCGCCGGACGCCAGTGAGAAGTCGCCGTATGCGACGACGGATTCGAGGCCGGCCGCGTCGAGTGTCGCGCTGAACCCCTGGAGCCGGTCGATGCCCGCGGCCATGTCACGCGGACCGGCTATGGTCGCGAGCTTGCGTCGTCCACAAGCGAGCAAATGTCCCACAGCTGCACGTGCTCCGCCGACGTTGTCGGCATCCACGTACGGTACGCCGCACGGAGACAAGGGCCTGCCACATACGACCGTGGGCAGGCCGGCCGTGCGCAGCGCCAGCATCAGCGGGTCGGAGCCGTGCGAGGAGACCAGCAGCACGCCGTCCACGCCACCGCGGCTTACGAAGCGGGCCGCTGCAGCGTACTCGTTAGGGTCATGTACGGCGAGGAACGCCAACTGGTAGCCGACGGGTGACAGCGTCCGGGAGGCGCCGCGCAGCAGCCGGGCGAAGAAGGGGTCCGAGAAGAAGCGCGCGCTGGGTTCGGTGACGATCGCAGCGACGGAACCGCCGCTGCGCTCCGGCAGCCGCTTCGCCCGGCAGCGCACGTAGCCGAGCCGGGCGACCGCCTCCTGCACGCGGCGGCGTGCTTCCTCGCTTACCCGGGCGGAGCCGGTGAGCACCCGGGACGCGGTAGCGAGCGATACTCCGGCGAACGTGGCCACGTCGGCGAGCGTGGGCCGGTCGTCCAGGCCAACGAGTGTGGACACCGGAATGCCTCCAGGTGAGTATGCCGAAGAACATCCCTTAACGGGCGCGTTACGTACCGGACTAAGAAAGAGTTCATCGGTTAGGGCCGTCCGTCAAGAATCGCCGCGCAATTGCGGGCCCCCAGCGGGTCGGCCGCCTGTAAGTTTCACGGCCGCGGGCGCAAAGGGGGCAGGCGCGGCAGTCTCTTCGGGAGAAGAGCGCTGAGATGGCGGGATGACCGTCGGTCTCGGTCGGTTTCCACACCGGACTCGTGGCGCCGTTCGGGCCGGTGACGGTATGTGCCGCCCAGCCGATGGTGAAGTCGGCCTTGGGGAATCCAGGGTGCGCGGCGGCTTTGGAGTCCGGGCAGCCCTGCGGCCTCCTGGATGTGGCGTGTAATTTTCGCAACACCGCCGAGCATCGACCAGGTGAAAGCGCCACCTCGGACGCGAACCGTTGACGTGTCGTTTTCGACTCGTACTTTGATGATGCGCGGTGATCGCACGGCCGCGCCCCCAGTACGGGTGGTTACTCACCCTGACTCCCCACTCACCTACCGAAGGACAGACGACCAGTGGTTGATCACCGCCGGCCGACCCGAGCTGCGTCCCTTACGCTCGCCGTCGGTGCCGCCCTACTCATGCCCTTGCTGGGCACCCATGCCGCTCAGGCGGCCACGCATATGGCCAAACCGTTCGCGGCCACGCACGTGACCAATCCGTTTGTCGGCGCGGTCTCGTACCTGAACCCCAACTACGTCTCGGAGGTACAGAGCCAGGCCTCCGCCGACGGTAACAACGCCGCCGAAGCCAAGGTCGCCACGTACCAGACCGCGATCTGGATGGACCACATCGGCGCCATCGCCGGCGACAGCACCCACCTGGGCCTGCAAGCGCAGCTGGACAACGCGGAAACGCAGTCGCAGAGTAGTTCCAACCCGGTCCTCATTGAGGTCGTCGTCTACGACCTGCCCGGCCGTGACTGCGCCGCCCTAGCCTCCAATGGTGAGATCCCGGCCACGGACGCGGGATTGACCGAGTACGAGTCGCAGTACATCGACCCGATCGTCGCGCTCGAGGGCAACGCGAAGTACGCCAACCTGCGGATCGTGAACTTCGTCGAGCCGGACTCGCTGCCCAACGCGGTCACCAACCAGAGCAAGAGCGCCTGCGCGACCGCGATACCGTACTACGAGAAGGGCATCGCGTACGCGCTGGGCAAGCTGCACGCCATAGGCTCGCAGATCTACAACTACCTGGACATCGGCCACTCCGGCTGGCTGGGCTGGCCCAACAACATGACCGGCGCCGGCCCCGAGTACGCCAAGGTCGTGCAGTCGGCCACCGGCGGGTACGCCACCGTGGACGGCTTCGTCTCGGACACCGCCAACACCACCCCGTCAGACGAGCCGTTCCTGCCCAACTCGAGCCTGACCGTTGGCGGGCAGCCGCTGGAGTCGGCGAACTTCTACCAGTGGAACCCGTACTTCGACGAGCACAGCTACGACGAGGCGATGTACAGCGAGTTCGTCTCCAGCGGCTTCCCCAGCAGTGTGGGCATGGTGATCGACACCTCGCGCAACGGCTGGGGCGGTTCGGCCCGGCCCACCGCGCTCAACTCCAGCCCGACCGACGTCAACAGCTACGTCTCCGCGAACAAGGTCGACCAGCGTCCGTTCCGCGGTGACTGGTGCAACGTCAACGGAGCCGGCATCGGCGCCCGCCCGCAGGCCAACCCCTACGGTGCCGGCGACCACATCATCGCCGACGTATGGATCAAGCCCCCGGGCGAGTCCGACGGCGACTACCCCACCGCCACCCACACCCATGGCGACCCGCACTGCGACCCCAACGGCACCCAGACCGACGGCAACGGCGGCACCTACCCCACCGACGCCATCCCCGGCTACGACATCCCCGCCGGCAACTGGTTCGCCGCCCAATTCCAGCAGCTGGTGACCGACGCCTATCCGGCGCTCGGCAGCGGCGGCACCGGGGGCGGCGACACCACACCGCCGAGCGCACCGACCGGTCTCACGGTTTCCGGCACCACCAGCAGCAGCGCCTCGCTGACCTGGACCGCATCGACCGACAACGTCGGCGTGACCGGGTACGACATCTACCGCGGCACGACGCTCGCCGGCACCTCCACCACGACCAGCTTCACCGACACCGGCCTGGCCGCATCGACGCAGTACTCGTACACGGTGGTCGCGTATGACGCGGCGGGCAACCTCTCCTCGCCGTCCGCGGCGGTCTCGGCGACGACATCCGCAGGCGGCGGAGTAGGCGGAGGCTCCGGCTGCACGGTCACCTACCAGGTGGCGAGCGACTGGGGCAGCGGCTTCACCGCCAACGTGACCGTCAGCAACCCCAGCGCCACGGCCGCCAACGGGTGGACGGTCACCTGGACCTGGCCTGGCAACCAGCAGGTCACCAACATGTGGAACGCCGACAACCAGCAGAACGGTCAAAGCGAGACCGTCTCGAACTCGAGCTACAACGGCACGATCGCCCCAGGATCCAACACCAGCTTCGGATTCCAGGCCAGCTACAGCGGCAGCAACGCCAGTCCGACGCTCACCTGTACCGCTCACTGACCCACAGCCGACAGCGGCTCCGGGCCCGCTCATGAATTGCTCGTAGTGTGGCCGGCCCCGGGCGCACGGATGACAAGCTGGTCTTGCCGCCACGCATCTCGATGCGTGGCGGCAAGTAGGGCGCGACGCGCTTTCCGCCGCTGTAGTGCTCCTGCCATAGCGGCGCTACACGCCTACATCCTGGTCCTGGAGATGTTCCTCTGGACCACACCACGAGCCGGCAACGCCTTCGGCCTGCGTTCCGCAGATAATCGGGGTCTGACGGCATGTTGAGTCGTTTCATGCCAGGTCAGGGTGTTGCCGCCTGGTGGAAACGTCGGAAGCGCGTAGTGACACGGTTAATTCAGCTACCAGCGGTGACCTGCGGACCCGGGCTGATTACCTAGGAGGTTGATCGCTAGGGTCGGCGCTCGTGTAGGTGAAGCGCTCGACGCGGCGCACCGGCGACGGCCAGGTGATCGGCTATCTGCAGTTGGCCCACAACGAGTGGGACCCGGTCTCGAAGTCGTCGAAGACGAAGGTGCTGTACTCCTTCGGCCGGGAGGATGCCCTGGATGTCGCCGGGATCCGGCGGCTGGTCGCGGCACTGTGCCGGTTGCTGGAACCCGGCGAGGCGCTGGCCGCGACGGCCCCGGAATGACCACCGGCTATCGACATGACGCACCTGCCCAAGGGCGTGTTTCACCCCCACCAGGCAGAGACCGGACCAACGGAGCCGATCAACATCGCCGCCTACCGACTACGCCGCAAACCCATCCTCGGCGGACTGACGTACGAGTACCAGATCGCAGCCTGACCCACCCCCGCCAATACGCGTAGACCGAGGCCAACGGCGAAAATTCCAATAACCGAGCCCCACAGGCTCGACGAGGCGACCTGGCAGCGGCACCGCCTCCCAGGCGCAGCCCGGTGCCGTGACCAGATAGGCGGCGACGACGCGAGGTAGCGGCATTCGCTACTTCGCTTCGGTCTTCACGGAGACAGGACTTTGATCTCGCGGCGGTGCCAGATCAGTGGACTGGGTTCCTCGTCGGAGCGCAGGGCGAGGACGCGCAGCACGATGATCTCGTGGTCCCCGGCCGGGTAGCGGTGCTCGATCACGCATTCGAGCCAGGCGGGGGCTCCGCGCAGGAAGAGGGCGCCGGTTTCGAACTCGGCGAGCTCGACGCCGAGCAGGCGGTCATGCTTGTTGCGGGAGGCGAGCTGGCGGGTCTTGTCGGCGTGGTCGGCGCCGAGTACGGAGATGCCGAGCGTCGGGGCGGTGGCGAGCGCGGGCCAGGTGGTGGAGCTGTTCTGCACGGCGAAGGAGACCATCGGCGGGTCGTGGGACACGCCGACGGCGAAGGAGGAGGCGATCATGACCTGGGGTGCGCCGTCGATCAGGGCGGCGAGGGCGACGACGCCGGAGGGGAAGCCGGAGAACGCCGCCTTCATCTCGGCGGGGTCGGCCGTGAAGCCCTGCTGCTCGTTCACTGCGATGCTCCTCGGGTCGTGGCATGTCGCTGTGCGGCGGTGGCGAGGATCGTCGGGCCCCAGCGCTCGATCCACTGCTCGCGGGTGCCGTCGTCGGTGTAGCGCGAGTCGAGCTGGTAGAGGCCTTGGGCCGGGCAGATCGCGCCGAGCTCGACGAGTACGGGCTTGAGGGTGAGCTCGGGGGCGAGCGCGTGCGCGGGGCCGCCGCCGAGCATCAGCGGGATGCCGACCTGCCCGGCGAGGCCGGTGGCGGTCTCGAACTGGTCGAGAAAGAGTTTGAGCAGGCCGGTGTACGTGCCCTTGTACGTCGGCGAGGCGGCGATCACCAGGTCGGCCGTCTGCACGTGGGCCACGGCTTCGGCGACGCCCGGTGATCCGAAGCCGAGCAGGCCGGGGCCGAGTTCGGCGACCTCCAGGACGCTCGCCTCGGCGCCGAGCGCGGCCGCGAGGAGTTCGGCGGCCTCGCGGGTGCGGGATTTGGTCTTCGGGTTGCCGACGATGATCGCAGCGGTGATGGTCATGATCCGACCTCCAGGGGGATTGCTTCCGGTTGATGCGTGGGCTGTGACGCGGAGGTGCGCAGGGCGGCGGCCGGGGCGATGCCGAGCAGCGCCACGCCGGCGAGCGCACCGAGTTCGGCGGCGTACGATGCTCCGCTCGCCGACATCGCGGCCGTGACCGCGCTGCCGAGGACGGCGCCGAACTGCTTGACCGCGTTGAAGGCGCCGGACGCCGCTCCGGCCGCCGCGTCCGCGACGGAGGTCATCGCGGTGATGGAGAACGGCGACCAGACGAAGGAGTTCGCCGCGCCGAACAGCGTGAATACCGCGGCCAAGGGCCAGCGTGAGGCGCCGTGAGCGATCAGCACGGCGCAGCCGCCGACCGAGGCTGTCAGCGTGACCGCGCCCACGGTCGCCACGAGGCGTGGGCCGAGCGCGTTGTTCATGCGCGCGGACAACGGCGCCGCGGCCAGGCAGACGACTCCCATCGGCGCCATCGTCACGGCGGCCGCGCCCGCACTCAGCCCCTTGCCGTCCTCTAGGTAGAGCATCAGCGGGATCGGCGCGGAGCCGACGCAGAACGCTGCCGCACCGGCTCCGAGTGACGCCGTGACGAATCCGTGGACGCGCAGCAGGCTGACCGGGAGCAGCGCCGCCTCGCCCGCGTCGCGCTGGAGCCGGATGACGGCGATCACGAGTACCGCTCCCGCGGCCGCCCAGGTCCAGCGGGGTACGCCGAAGGCGGTGGCCGCGCCGCCGCCGGTTCCCTGGACGCCGAGTACGAGCCCGAAGACGCCGATCGCGTTGCCCGCCAAGGCCCACAGCGGCACCGTCGCGGTGTGGCGGTCCGTGTTCGGGACCCACGTGAGCACGACGGCTGCCGTGACGAGGCCGACCGGCAGGTTGACGGCGAACACCGACGGCCAGCCCCACGCCTCGACGAGGAACCCGCCGAGCAGCGGCCCGGCGACGGTCGCCGCGCCGCCGATCGCGGCCCACAGTCCGAGGGCGACCGCGAGGCGCGGGGGTCGGAACAGCGCTCGGATGATCGTCAGGCATTGCGGTGTCATCAGCGCCGCGCCGACGCCCTGCGCGATCCGCCAGGCGATCAGCGGCCCGATCGATCCGGCGAGCGCGCACAGCAACGATCCCGCGGTGAACGTGGCGAGTCCGGCGAGGTAGACGCGGCGGCGGCCGAAGCGGTCGCCGAGTCTTCCGGCGAGCAGCAGCGGCACGGCGTAGGCGAACAGGTAGCCGCTGTTCACCCAGATCGCGGTCGCCTGGGTCGTGTGCAGCCCGGTGACGATGGCGGGCAGCGCGACGGAAGTCACGGTGCTGTCGAGCAGCAGCATGAAGAACCCGAGGCACAGGCCGGTGAGGGCGAGCCAGTCGCGGGGCCGCCGCGGTTCTCTGACGTTCATGGCACGAGCTCAGACGGCCAGGTTCTCGCGCAGCGTGCGACCGGGATAGCGCGGGGCCAGCGTTCCGCGGCGCCGCAGCTCGGGCAGCAGCAGTTCGCTGATCTCCGCCAAGCCGGAGGGCATGCCGAGCGGGCTGGAGAACATGTAGCCGCCGCGTGCTCCGGTGGCGGCGAAGTTCTCCTCCAGCGCGTCCGCGACGGCCACGGGGTCGCCGACGATCGTGTGGTCGAGTCCGGTCGCCGAGGTCCAGCCGCGTTCGAAGAGCTCGTCGCGGGTCATCGCGTGGCCCTCGCCGAGTTCGTCGACGAGGTGGCCGACGAATCCGGCCGGGCTGGCGTTGGCGGCGACGATCGCGTCGCGCAGCTCGCCGAGCTTGAATTCCTTCGGCAGCGTGGCGAAGTCGTAGCCGCAGTTGTGCGACAGGAATGTGCCGACGGCTTCGCGGCTCCAGAACTTCAGCACGGACTCGCGACGCGCCTCGGCCTCGGCTGCGGTGCGTCCGACGACCAGCTGCGTAGCCCAGAGGATGCCGATCTGCTCGGGGTCCCGGCCCTCCTTGGTCAGCGCCTCGTCGAGCATCGCACGGTGGCGCCGCTGTCCGGCGAGCGACGCCCCGAAGCCGAATATGAGGTCTGCGAACGAGGCGGAGGCGGCGATTCCGCGCGGCGAGTTGCCCGCCTGGATCAGCACCGGGTGCACCTGCGGGCTCGGCACGCTGGCCAGCGGTCCCTTGACGGTGAAGAAATGCCCGGCGTGGTCGATCGGGTGCACTTTCGCGGGATCGGCGAAGCGTCCGGTCGTCCGGTCGCGCACGATCGCGTCGGGGGCTACCGAGTCCCACAGTGCCTTACATACGGCCACGAACTCTTCCATGCGCTCGTAGCGCTGGTCGTGGTCGATCAGTTCGCTGTAACCGTAGTTGGCTGCGTCGGCGCCGCGCGTCGAGGCGACGACGTTGAACGCGATCCGGCCGCTGGTGACGTGGTCGAGCGAGTTGAGCAGCCGTGCGACGTAGAACGGGTGCAGGTAGGTCGAGGAGTAGGTCAGGCCGAACCCGATGTGCTCGGTGACGGTCGAGATCGCGGCGATGACCGGCGACATGTCGTGGCGCGGCCACTGGATGCCCCACTCGACGGCCGGCGCGATGCTGCCACGCCACGTGCTCGGCACGCCGGAGCCGTCGCCGAAGAAGAGCATGTCCACACCCGCGCGCTCGGCGGTCTGCGCGAGCTCCATATACATGCGCACGTCGGGGAAGTCGCGCCCGACCCAGCTGCCTTCGCGCGCCCACCGGCCCTCGGTGTGCGTGAAGGACAGGTCGTACGCGATGTGCATGTTCCCACTGGTCATGGGCTTGCCTGCTTCCAAAGCGCGGCCACCTCGTCGCTGTCGCAGAGCACCGCTATGTTGAGCGCAAGCTGCGCGAGGGCAGCCTCGTGCACGACGGCGTCGTACGCGGCGGTGGCGTCGCGGGCGACGAGGACCGGCCAGTCGAGTTGCAGCGCGTCCTGCGCGGTGGCCTGGACGCAGCATTCAGTGGTCAGGCCGACGACGGTCAGCCAATCACAGCCGATCTCCTCGCGGAGCCTGGTGTCGAGATCGGTGCCGAGGAAGCCGCTGTAGCCGCGCTTGACCACGCACAGTTCCCCCTCGGCGGGCTGCGTCCCGTACCACTCGGCGCCCGCGGTGCCCAGGACGCAGGGTTCGTCCTCCCCCATGGGCGCGTCGTAGTCACCGGCTCGCAGCCATCCGCTCGCCCGCCAAGGCCGTGCCGGATCGCTGCCGAGTTCGACCCACACGACCGGCACGTCCAACTCGCGTGCCGCGCCGACCAGTTCCGCGACTTTGCGCACGGCGGAGTCGAGGTCGGCGAGCACGGCGTCGGACAGGTCGAGGGCACCGAGCCGGCAGGGGTCGGCGAAGTCCCGCTGCACGTCCACGACGACGAGAGCGGGCTTGCTGCCGGGCATGGTCAACTGCGCGAGCTGGGCTCGGCGGAGTTCACTGAGGCCGGTCATGCCGCAGCCTCCGCGTCGTGTGCGCGCAGCGCGGGCAGCACCGTCTCCCCGAACAGCAGCATGTCCTTGTCGTACTCGGGGAAGATCAGCATGAGCCCGTCGAGCTCGGCCTCGTGGACGATGTACGTGATGTGCTCGATCAGCGTCTCCGCGGTACCCGCTACGTACGGCGTCTGGAACGCGGCCTCGCCGACCGCTCCCGCCGCCCACGCGCGCGCCTGCTCGGCGGGAATGCCCCAGGACGAGCGCATCAATGCCAACGCCTCCCGGTCGAGCCCGGCTCCCCACTCCTCGACCTTCCGCTTCGCCGCCTCCTCGGTCTCGTCCTGTACGACGGTGAGCATCGAGTAGGTCTTACACACCCGGCCGTTCGCCGCCGCGCGCTCGTGCACGTCGCGCGAGAGGTCGCGCATCTCCTCCATGGTGTCGCTGGCCAGGAAGGCGCCGTCGGCGTACTTGGCCTGGAACGCGCGGGCGTCCTCGGAGCGTCCGGCGCTGATGATCGTCGGACGCACACTGGGGTGCGGGCGCGACTCGCAGTCTTCGAGGTTGAAGAACGGGGTGTGCATCGTCACCGAGTCCTCCGACCAAAGCCGGGTCACGGCCTCGGTCCACAACTCGGTCATCACGTACCGGTCCGCGTGGCTGAGTTCCGGGTCCCACTCTCCGTACTGCTCGAACTCGGCCGCGTAGGCGCCGTTGACGATGTTCATCCCGGCCCGGCCGCCGCTGACGTCCTGCAGCGTGGTGAACATCTTCGCGGCGATCGCCGGGTTGAAGACGTTCGCGTGCATGCTCGCCCAGATCTTCACCCGGCTCGTCGCCTCCGCCAGCGCCGACATCAGCGTCATCGACTCCAGCGAGCGGCCCCAGTGGTCGGTGCTGCCGCCGAAGCCGCGCCACTTCGCCATCGACATCACGAAGTCGAGGCCGATCTCCTCGGCGTGCACGGCCGCGCGCCGGTTCCAGGCGTAGCTGGCCTCGGGATGCGGAGCCGTGGTCGAGAGCATCCACCCGCCGTTCCCGATCGGCAGGAAGATCCCGTAATCCTTAACAGCGCCCATGATGTGCTGCCCTCCTTCTCTCCTCGGCTACGGCGCGGGCCAGACGAGCGTGTCGCCGCTGTAGTCGGCCTTGATGTACGAGTCATCGAACCAGGACGCCGCCTGCGTGGAGGTGACGCTCGCCGGGATGATCGAGAACTGGTGCAGCATGTCCACGAGCGCGGTCACGTTCTTCGAGTCGATGCCGCCGAGCGGCTGGCCGGGCGTCGGGTTGTCGGTGACGGTCTTCGTCTCGGTGTTCCAGATCTGCTCGTTGAGCTTCGTGTCGTAGGTCGGCCCGGACAGGTTCGCCGCGTAGCCCACGCACTCGGCGCCGTGCGCCTGGCTGGAGGTGCAGTAGGAGTAGGCGTGCAGCGCGGCGCGCAGCAGGTCCTGGACGGCGGTCGGGTGCGCGGCGGCGAACGCGGGGTTGACCGCCATCGCGCCGAGCGAGCTGGGGATTCCGTAGTCGACCGGCTGCCAGACGGTGACCTTGTCGCCCGCGTTCTCGAGCTGGTTGGGCTCGTTCGACACGAACCCGGTCAGCGCTTCGAGGCCGCTCTGGTGGCGCGGCAGCACGGTCGGGTCGTAGCCCTCCTTCACGATCTGCAGCGAGCTCCAGTTCACGCCCGCCTTGACCAGCATCGCGCGCACGGCGGCCGGGACATAGCCCTTGTCGCCGACGACCTTCCCGTCGAGCTGGGTGAGGCTGGTGATGTCGCTGTTCGTCATCAGGATGTCGAGCCCGGCGTCCGAGTAGGACGAGATCCCGGTGATGTCGATGCCGTTGGCCCGCGCCTGGATCAGGTCCTGCTCGGCCACGGCCGCGATGGAGGCCTTTCCGCTGGCCAGCAGCTTCGTCTCCTGCGCGGTGTCGCCGCTGCCCGCTTCGAGGCGCACGTTCAGGCACAGATCGCTGAAGTAGCCGAGCTTGCTCGCGGCGACGTACTCGAGGATCGAGGCCGAGGACTGGTACTGGTAGCCGGACAGGTAGGTGATCTGGCCTGCGGCTCTGTTCTCGGCGCAGCGCTGCGACGAGATCGCCGAGCCGGACACGGAGGCCGTGGCGCCGCTGCTCGAACCGCAGGCGGCGAGCCCGAGGGCCGCGGCCGCGGCGGTCAACGCGGCTATTCCGGTTCGGACGAAGTGGTGGTGTCGGGGCATGGTGCTACTCCTTTTCCGGGCAGGGTGCAGCGTCCCGTCGGGATCGAGGGGATCGGGTGGGGAACGTGGACTAGGTGCGGTCGGCCGAGCTCTCGTGCCAGTGCAGGGCGCGGCGTTCGATGACGGTGATCACGAGCATCAGCGCCGAGCCCATCACCGCGAGGACGCCGATCGCCGCGTAGACGACCGCGAGCTGGTTCATGGACGAGGCGTTGCTGATCACCGTGCCGAGGCCGCCGGTCGACCCGGACGCGGACAGTTCGGCGACGACGGCTCCGATGACAGAGAGCGGGGTGACGATGCGCAGCGCGGCGAACAGGTACGGCAGCGCGTTCGGTACCCGCAGGTGGACGAGCATCTCGAGCCGCGAGGCGTTCATCGTCTTGTACACCTGGAGCACCGGCTGCGGCACCGAACGCAGGCCCACGGCCGTGTTGATCAGGATCGGGAAGAAGCAGATCAGCGCCGTGATGATGAGCTTCGGCGCCGAGCCGAACCCGAAGGCCACTACCAGCGCGGGGGCGATGGCCACCAGCGGCGTCACGTTCAGCACGACGGCGATCGGCATGACCGCGCGGCGCACGAGCGGGGCCTCGCTCATCACGACTGCGAGCAGGAACGCCGCGACGAAGCTCATCGCCAGGCCCAGCAGCGACTCCTCCAGCGTGATCCCGGCGTTGCGCAGGTAGTAGCCGGGATTGCGCGAGAGCGTCTCGCCGACCGCGCTGAGCGGCGGCAGCAGGTAGGGCATGCGCGCCGTGCCCCACTGCCACAGCCCGCCGAGCAGCGCGAGCATCACGACCAGCGGCAGCCAGATCGCCGGACGAATCCACGCGAGCCGCGAGCGCGGGTGCTTCAGGCTCCAGCGAGAGGGCTCGCGGGGCACGATGCCGGTTTCGGTCTCTGCCACGGGGACCGCCGTGGTGCGCTGCGACGCCAGGCTCATCGGTTCGTCCCCCCGACCGTCGCGGCGTCGGTCGACCGCCAGGCGCTGCGCAGCCGATCCCGGATCAGGTCCTCGTACGCGTGGAAGTCGCGCTCCTCGAACAGCCGCTCACCGCGTGGTCGCGGCAGGTCGATGTCGACCACGTCCACGACCCGGCCGGGCTTCGGCGCCATCACCACGACCGTGTCGGAGAGCCGAACCGCCTCGGACACCGAGTGCGTGACGAACAGGACCGTCGTCTTCAGCTCATCCCATAAATCAAGCAGCTGATCTTGGAGGCTCTCCCGGGTGAACTCGTCGAGCGCCGAGAACGGCTCGTCCATCAGCAGCACCTCCGGCCGCAGCCCGAAGGCGCGCACGATCGCGGCACGCTGCTGCATCCCGCCGGACAGCTGCGCGGGCAGCTTGTCCATCGCCTCGCCGAGCCCCGCCTTGCGCAGCAGCTCCCGCATATCAGGACTCGCCGAACCGGCCGCGCGCCGCCTGCCCGCCCTGGGGTTGATCTTCTGCGGGAGCGTGACGTTCCTCAGCACCGACAGCCAGGGAAGCAGCGCGGGCGTCTGCGGGACGAAGCCGATCAGCTTCGCGGCGCAGGCCTCGGCGGGCGTCATCCCGTGCACCAGGACGCTGCCGGCGTCCGGCTCCTCGAGACCGGAAACCAGGCGCAGCACGGTGGACTTCCCGCAGCCGCTCGGGCCGATCAGGCTGACGAAGCGTCCCGGCTCGATCCGCAGATCCGCGCCGCTCAGCGCGACTGTCGCGGAGGAGTCGAAGCCGTAGACCCGGCGCACCGAGGAAAGCTCGATCGCCGCCGCACGCGGTGCCTGCTGCTGCATGCAACATCCCTCCATACCGTCGACGGGCACAGCATTCGCGTGGAATCGCTGATGCTGGCGTTGCCCGGTCCGTATGGCGGAGAGCGTGCGTAGCGAGAGACCTGTGTCTGCCACGCGGAATTCCGCTGCTTGGTCGGTAACGCTAACGACGGGTTGTTGCGCGAAAACGCGTCCCCGTGTTGCGGCCGCGTGAAAAAGCCTCAGGGTCGCGGCGGCAGCGGATCGACCCGCTCGCCGGAGAACACGTACACCTCCACGCCCAGGTCCGCCGCCGCGATCGCCACCCAGCCGCCGAGCGCCTGCAGCACCGGCTCGGTCACCACCAGCACGGCACGCTCCGCGCTCGGCACCGCGGCACGCAGCCACAGCAGCTTGAACAGATCGGCCATCACCTTATTGCGATACGATGGCTTATAGGCACCCTGGTTCGCGACCAGTTGCGCGACGATCCGCCCGTCCGAGTCGATCCCCTCCACCTCGACCCGCTGACGCCCCTCCGGCAGCAGCAGCGGACGCGGACGCAGCCGGGCCCCGAGCGCGTCCCCGGCCGCGACCAGCATGCGCCGCTCCACCGAGTCCTGGCCGAACCGGCTCCACTCGGACGGGGAGTCCGCGATCGTCAAGCTCATGACGGCGAGTCTAGGTAGCGAGCGTTTCCCCCGTGTTTCCCTCTTGCGCGGTGTATGTGGCCCAGATCAACCGGGTCGAGAACCTGATCGATGGCCTGCCGACGCAGCCACAGGGTGCTTACAGCTGCCCGGCTGACTTCGACTCCGCCTCAGGTTCCTTGCTCGCTCAGGTACAGATCCACCCGAATGGCTGCGGCGGTGCGGGCGTCATCGTCGGCGGGCGGCAGGAGTCAGAACTGTCGGCCTACAGCGATACCGCGCAGGAGATCCAGGAAATCATCGGGACGCACTTCCCGTTGACCCCGCGCGTGCCGTAGCGGCAATACGAACACGGCCTGCTGATTCGGGCTCGGGTCTATCCCGGGTTGTGATGCGTGTATCCGTTATCAGCCGATCTGCAAACTCTCAGCGAGATCGAGCTTTGCCATGACCTTGTCGGCGTCGGGGTGGCCGAGCTCGTTGAGGATTTTCAGGGCTTGCCGGTAGGCATGCTCGGCGGCGTTGGGATCCCTGCTCGCGCGATAGGTGTCGCCCGAACGGAAGAGCGTGTCGGCTTCGTAGTACCGGTCGCCGAGTTCGCGGTGCAAGCTCAGGGCGCGGCGGTAGCAGTCGAGGGCTTCGGTGTAGCGGCCGAGTTGGTGGTGGACGAACCCCAGGCTGTCCAGGGTGCCGGCCTGCCCGTATCGGTTGCCTGATGCCCGGTGGAGGACCAAGGCCTCGCGGCAGGTGGCGAGGGCTGCCTGGTAGTCTCCGAGCAGGGCCTGGAACCATCCGGCGTTGTTGAGCGCCTTGGCCTGGCCGATCAGGTGTCCGGCGTCTCGGAACAGGTCAAAGGCCTGGCGTGCGTGGTCGAGGCCGCGCGCCGGTTCGCACCGTCGCTCCCACACGATGGCGATGTTGTTGTGGGTGTTGGCTTGTCCGGTCTGGTCGCCGGCGCTGATGTACAGACCGAGGGCGTGGCTGAGCAGCGCATGTGCGTCGTCGAGGCGGCCGAGTCGCGTGTATGCGCGGGCGAGTTGGCGGTGGGCGAGGGCCTGCGCGTCCGAGTCGGTCAGTCGCGCCGCGGCAGCAACCGCGGTGCGCCCGACGGAGGCGTGGTCGTACCAGTGACCCTGCCAGTCGAGGAAGGTCCACAGGGTCCAGGTCAGCTGCCACGCGTGCGCATCCATTCCCGCGGCGGCGGCGAGGTCGACGGCGGTCAGCAGCACCGTGTGTTCGGTGGTGAACCAATCCAGCGCGCCCTGGTAGTCGGTGGGGCGTTCGAAGACCACGCCGGTATGGGCAGGCGCGAGGCGGATCGAATCCCGGTCCTTGTCCAACAGGCGGTCCGCCGCGAAGGCGCTGCGCAGATAGTGGTCAAGGATGCGTCGGGTCGCGGCGTCGCGCTGCCGGTGGGGTTCGCCGGTGTGGGCCAACTGGATGGCGTACGCGCGGAGCAGGTCGTGCAGCGTGTAGCGCCCGCGGGTGTTTTCGGCGATCAGGTTGACTCGGGTCAGTTCGGTCAGCAGCGACTGCGCCTGCGCCAGAGGGGAGGCGGCGAGGCTCGCCGCGGCCGGAGCGCTCAGGTCGGGCCCGGGATGCAGGCCGATCAGCCGGAACAGCCTGGCCGCCGGAGCGCTCAGTGTGGCATACGACCAGGAGAACACGGCCCGTACGTCGGCGGCCGGGTCACCACCGTCGAACACGTCGAGGCGTTGCCCGGCCTGATCCAGTTCCCCGGCCACCTCCGCGAGGGAACGGGCGTTGGCCTCGGTCCGGGCGGCCACGATGGCCAGGGCGATCGGCAAGCGGGCCGAGGCGGCGATGATGCGTTGGACGGCCTCGGGCTCGGCGGCCACCCGCGCCGTGCCGAGGCGGGCGCTGAGCAGTTCACGGGCCTCGGGCACCGTCAGCAGGTCGAGCGTCAGGAGGCGGGCGCCGTCGACGGCGGCCAGGCCGGTCAGCTGGTTGCGGCTGGTGACCAGGACCGCGACCGTGGGGCTGCCGGGCAGCAGCGGCCGCACGTGGCACGCGTCCCGGGCGTTGTCGAGCACGATGAGTATCCGGCGGCCGGCGATCAGAGTGCGATACAGGGCGGTCTGGGCGTCCAGGTCGGCTGGAATCTGGGCCGGGAGCACACCGAGAGCGCCGAGGAAGCCCCGCACCACCTCGGTGGGGGCAGCGGGTCGCCGGTCGGGGGCGAAACCGTGCAGGTTGACGTACAACTGGCCGTCAGGGAAGCGGTCCGCGACCTGGTGCGCCCAATACACCGCGAGCGCGGTCTTGCCGACTCCGGCCATCCCGTCGATCGCCGAGATCGCTACCGCATCCCCGGCAGCGGTCGCGCCCAACAGGCCGGTGAGCGTGTCCAGTTCGGCCTGTCGGCCGGTGAAGTGCCGAACCGCTGCGGGCAGTTGCCGCGGGGTTTCGGGCGAGGCTCTCTCGGCGCGGCCGGCGCGCAGCCGGGTCATCCGCTCGGTGCCGTCCGCGTCCGGGAGCCCTAGCGCGGCCGTGAGCAGCTGAAGGGATCTGGGGTAGGGCCTGCCGATCCGGCCCCCTTCCAGATTGCTGATCGTCCGCACGCTCACCCCGGATTTGGCGGCCAGGTCTTCCTGTGTCAATCCCGCGGCGTGTCGCTCCTGCTTGAGCCAGGTTCCGATGGGCCGTGCATCGTTCACGTGTCGCCTCGCACGTTGGCCGCCTCTCCGGCACGAGATCAGAGCTCTAACTTTCTCCCAGCCGTGCCGGATCCTACAAGGCCCCGGCCGGCAAGGGTGCCGGTTAGTTTGCCGGTCGGATGACGTGGGCTTCGGCAGGTCGAACGGGGAAACTGGCGGCTGTTGACAGGGCGTCAGTGTGCGACGGAAGTAAGGAGTCGGACGCACTCAGCGCGCCCAAACCCTTTGTACAGGGCCGCCGCCTGAAACCGGCGGATGAACGAGAGGAGCAGTGAATGTCCCTAAGCAGGCGATCGAGCGCCATCGCGGCGTCGGCTGTGCTCGCGGCGAGTTCGATTCTGGGGCTCGGCGCGTCACCCGCCTCGGCGGCGTCGGTCACGCCTTCCTGCGCCGCGGATGCCGTGCTCGGCATCACCTCGGCGACCTACCACTTCATGTGGGACAACGCCACCTGGTTCCATGACGGGCCGGGCGGCTCGGTCACCGGAACGGTGCAGACGCAGCGGACCATCAGCGCGACGATCTCCGCCGGGGCCGAGGTCTCGACGGACGAACTGGTGGTTGCCGCGAAGGCAACGGTCAGCTCCTCGGCGACGAAGTCGCTGGTGACGACGCTCGGGCACACCTACACCCACACCATCCCGGCCGCAGACTACGGGAACCTGAAGTACGGCGGCTGGGGCTACTCCGTCAGCTGGACGTACGAGTACCGGCAGTCGAACTGCGTGATCAAGGTGCTCCAGAAGGGCACCGGTCAGGTGCCGACCGTGGCGCAGGGTTGGTATTACTACAACACCACAAGCTGAACAGGGCGTAGCGTTGCGGCCGACCGGCACACGCCGGTCGGCCGCAGCGCTATGCGGTCGACCCCCGACGTCGTTCCAGCCCTCCGACAACACCGCGGTGGGCGGCAACCGGATTCCAGCCCGCCGCCCCACAAGCTCCGCACGACGCAGCGACGCTGCGCTCATCGTCGACACGGAAGCCGACGTCGGGAGCAGCTCAGCCGTTCAACGGCGTCCCGGCGATCAGACACGTGAGATACAAGCTCACGATGACGAAGCCGCCCAATGAGCCGACGAGGACGAACACCCCGAGCAGCGCCCGCCCTCCCGCCATAGGGCGCGTTCGCCTCCTCATGCCGAGCCTGTCCTTGACGGCGCTGGAAACGCGAACCGCGCGCGCCTCGACCGCGTTCTTGACAGCCCTGTCGATACCGTCGACACGATCGGCCGACAGGCGCACGCCCCAGCGATCGCGAAGCCGTAGCTCGTCCCAGAACTGCCCGGTTCTGCCCAAGGCCTGGAAGCGTCGCACGCTGACCAACTCGTCCAGATCAACGGCGCGCAGCCCGGTGAGGGTACGACCTACGACGAAGCTCCGGCCGCCGCTGTCGACCAGTCGAGCGCGCGAGCTCATCCCGAACCAGACCGGAAACACCAGGAACCAGCCCATGCCGCCCGCGCCCATGCAATAGCCGGTGCAGCGTTCGTTGATCGCGTGTGCACGCACCAGAAGCCCGATCACCGCGTCGAATCCCACCCAGGCACCCAGCACGATCCCCAGCGCCCACCGGGCACGCCGCCGCGCCACCCGCGACGGGATCACATCCCGCGGCCCGTCCTTCCCGCCCCGCCGCCACGTCAGAGCCATCGAAATGCCGAAGCGTCGTCGTCTTCATCCGGGTCGGTCGGCGCCGGCGGCCGGGACGGGCGCGCGGGCACTGCATCGCGCGGCGGTGTGGGCACCGATCCGCGGGACATCACAAGGGGAACGCTGGCCAATCCGCCGACCAGCCAGCCCGCGACTCCCAGGGTGGTCTGCCCCAAGGCCGTGAACACGCCAAAGGCGACTGCGCCGAGGCTCGCCACGATCGCGGCCCCACGCATCCAGCCGCCCCGCCGCGCCGCAAGCCGGAAGAATCCGCCACGCCGCCAGTACTGGAACATCGCAATCAGCGCGAAGCCGACGAACGCGAGCGCGAACGGAAGCGGGAGCGCCGGGCCGCGTGGCACCGCGACATGGCCGCGCAGCATCTGCACCACGCCGACCACGGTCACGATCGGCCCCAGGAATGCGAACGGAATCGCGATAAGCCTGGCCAGCTTCACACGGTCGGCCAACTCCTCCTCATCGGACTTCCGGCGCATCCACTTCCACGGCGGAACGCGCCGCATCCAGGACGACGAGGCGTACGCGCTTCGCGTGAACATATCCGCGAACCCGCGGAAGTTGGTCACGAGGCCCAAGCCGATCACCGACGCGAAAAGCCCCCAGGCCAGCAGGAAGAAGCCCGGCGCGGCCTGCTGAGCGGATGTCGCGGAAGACGCCGACCCCATCAGAGCACGCCGCCAAGGCTCGAACCATGCGCGCTGCCGACACAGCTGCGACAACCGACGCGCGGTCGGATCGCCATCAAAGACCCCCCGAACTCTCATGACCAAAACACAGCGGTGAAAGTGAACATCCGTCCAGAGCCCCGCGCAAGCGGCAAGTACGGTGACGCACGACACCCTGAGCATGGTGCTGTGAACACGTGCTCGGCCTGGCCGGATCGTGGATTCCCACGTAAGGGAATCAGTGCCTTGTCAATAGCCGGTCGATCCTGGCTCTGGCGTGGATTCAGTGATCCGTGCTCGGCGATCTTGACGAGGGCAAGCCGGCAGCCCGGTTGAGCCAGAGGTCTGACGTATGGGTTCATAGTTTTGGCCGGGATTCTGTTATACCGCCGGGATGACCGAGGCTGATCTTCTGCGGGTGCTGTTCCCGCACTTCACGGGCGTCAGCGTCGACCGGGTAGCTGACCGCGGAGCGCTCGTGCGGATCACGGCGGCATCGACCCAGGCCACTCACGCTGCCCGTCCCGCGGGTACAACTCGTCGGCGGTGCACAGCGGCTACGAGCGCAGCATCGCCGACACGGCGGTGGGCGGGCGCCGACTGGTGATCGAACTGACGGTCCGACGGTTCTTCTGCCGCGACCCGGCCTGCCCGAAGAAGACGTTCGTCGAGCAGGTCCCGGGCCTGACCTCCCGGTACGGGCGCGACACGCTCGGCCTGCGGCGTATCGTTCCTGGCCAGGCACGCTCGGATGGGAGGCTAATCAGAGGGAGTCGGGTGAGAGGCGCGAGAACATCCGCGCCCACACGGCCTGTCCAACACGCCGGGCTCCGCGAGAGTGCCCAGGTGGCATCCTTGCGGGACGGGTGCGAATCAGATCTCTGGGATTGGGAAGATCCGGGGAGGACGCCGCGCGAAACCCGGCAGCAGACAGCAGAGATGCGCAGAGATCTGCGCTAGCTTGCAGCATACTGCGAGGTAGGAGCCAGCGATCTTTGAATACTCGCAGATCACCGGCCCTCACCGGCCACGGGAGAGATCATGCAGTAGAAGCCCGTCAGTCGGGGCGGTAGACGGTGGCCCAGGCGATGTAGATGTCGGCGGTGGCCGAGGCGTTGGTGGCGCGATCCGGGACGGTCTCGCTTTGCAGGACCCAGTGCATCGGGGTGTTCGGGATGCGGCTGGTGGCGGTGCCGATGACGGTGCCGTCGAGGATGAAGGTGCAGGCCGAGGCGGTCCATTCGATAACGCTGGTGTGCCAACCTGATGAGATCGGGACGGGGCTGTCGAATTCGTTCTGGTCCGAGTCGGAGGTGGCGCCCTGGCGGTGCATGTAGGCGGTTATATCTCCGTTGACCTGGCCTTCCGGGAAGTCGATCTCGCCGTCGCCGGGGAACTTCTCGCTGTCGGGCCACAGTAGCCACGCGAGCTTGAAGCTGTCGGTGGGCGCCTTTACCATCCAGCGGATGGCGTATCGGCCGTAGAGCTGGCCGCCTTCGCTGCCGACCGGGTCGGGGATCTTCGGGACCGGCGCGGCGACCATGGTGACGCCGTTGTCGGTGTACATGTGCAGGTGCATCATGCCGTTCTGGATGCTGATGACCTTGGACGGGCTGTAGGTGCCCTGGCCGCTGGTGTCCTTCCAGCCGTCCGGGTAGTCCCACCATTTGGCCTGGACCGCCGCGGGCAGGCCGGTGCAGGTGCGGACGGTGCCGTTGTCGCAGCCGGAGAATCCGCCGACCGGCACGTCGGTCTGGAAGTCGTCGGCGAAGATCTGGTGCCAGCCGGGCAGGTCCCCCACGGGCATCGGTTCGGCGCCGGCGCTCGCGGTGCTCGCGCCGGACGGGGTCGACGTGGAGGACGCGGAGGTGGCCGGGGCGCTCGACGGCGCCGAAGCTCCGGACGTTCCGCTCCCCTGCGCTCCCGCGGTGCTGGTCACGGCGGCCGCGCCGCCGCCGTCGCAGCCCGCGAGCGTGCCGGTGGCGGTGATGAGGGCGGTGGCCGCGGCCGCGAGGATCAGGCGGTGCGGCCGTCGGGCTCGCCGTCCGCGCACTCCCCCGGGTTTCCTGGCGGACGACCGCATCATCACTCCTCGTCTCTGCGATCTCACTTTAAGTGTGCACCTGGTGGTCGGCAAGCAGCGACCCGCGGTCGGCTAGCGGCTGAAAATGTCGCTGATGGGCGTGGCGGTGGCGGATTCGTCGGCGGCGGGCAGCCGGTAGAAGTCCTCGATGGTCCGCAGCACGTTGTAGTGGGTGATCTGTTCGTCGTACGTGCCGGGGTGGATCTTGGCGCCGACGATGAGGGTGGGGATCTGGTTGTCGCTGGAGTTGTCGTCCTCGTCCCAGGTGACGATGAGTTCGCTGTTGTGCGTCTTGGCCCACTGCGCGTAGCCGTCGATGTTCGTCTTGAGCCACGTATCGCCCTGGGCGATGGTGCCGTCGTGCATGTCGTCGGTGAGGTTCGGGACGACGAACGAGACGGTCGGCAGCTTCGAGTAGTCGCTCGGGAAGGCGGCGAAGGTGCGGTTGTCCGTGGCGGGCACGTTGGTGAAGTTGACCCAGGGGTTGTGCTTGCGGGCGTACTGTCCGGCGGTGCAGCCGGTGTATCCGTCCTGCGGCATGGATTCGGAGTAGCCGGCGAAGCTGAGGCCGGCGGCGATCAGCTCGGAGCCGAGGTTCGCGTTGGTGTAGGTGTGCGGGCAGCTGTCGTCGTCGAGGCCTGTGGTGGAGCCGGAGAACAGGGCGAGGTAGTTCGGTTCGCTCGGATGGGTCACCGCGTACGAGCGGCTGAACGAGGCTCCTTGGGCCGCCAGGGCGTTGATGTAGGGGGCTGCGGAGCTGCCGATGATGTCCGCGTAGGAGTGGTTCTCCATCATGACGACGACGACGTGGTCGGGGCGCGGGAGCGGCGCGGTGGCGGTGTGGGTCTGGACGGACGCCGTGGGCGCGTCGCTGCCCGTGCTCGCGGCCTGCGTCGCTGTCGAGGTGCAGGCGGCGGTGGCCAGTGCGAGGGCGGCCGCGATCGTGGCTGCCGCGGTGGTTCGGGGCTTGGTCCGGGTTCCCATGATGTGTTCCAGCCGTTATCGGTGTCGTGGTGCGGGGTTGCGGTGGGCTTGGGGCAGCAGGCCGGGTTGGCCGGGTCGTGCCGCGCGCGCGGTCGGCTTGAGGGGGCGGCGTGGTACGGGGCACAGGGCGGCGAGGGTGGTGATCGCGGCGAGGGCGATGGTGGCGCCTGTGGTGGTGTAGCTGTGGCTGATGAAGAACGCTTCGCTGACCAGCGCGCCGAGGGCGAGGCTCAGAGTGACGGTGAGTACGCCCGCTTCGAGTCGGTCCATGGCGCGGTCGTGGCGTGCGAGTGCCGCGTTGCCGAGTCGTACGACGGCGGCGCCGGGGCAGGTGAGTATGAACGCGAAGGCGATGAGCACGCGCAGTGGTGAGCCGTCGGGCAGGCCGGTTGCGGCCAGGGCGATCCAGCCGGACGCGGCGAGGGCGAGGCGCAGCGGGGTCATGAGAAGTTGCCTCCCGGTGCGGTGGTGGGGGCCTGGGTGAGTTTGAGGACCATGGCGTCAGCATTGCGGTAGACGACGGTGAACTGGGTCGGGGTGTTCGGGATCCGCTCGAGTTGCTGGAGCGTCGCGGTCGGCAGCAGGCCCGCTGTCTGGATTTCGGCGATCTGGGACCTGGTCAGGATGAAGTAGGCGGGGCTGCCGTTCGACCTCAGTTCGTCTTTGAGGGCGTCGAGCGGGTCGTCTTCGACGAGGACGCGCTGGCGGGCGGTGATCTGGTCGAGCCAGGAGATCTGTTTGAAGTAGTCGTAGTAGAGGCTGCCGCCGGGGTAGTCGCTGGCGGCAGCGATGATGGTCGAGCCGTGCGGGGCGGTGCTGTAGACGAAGTCTGTGGCGGCGATTTCGTCGGGTGAGAAGTAGTTCTCGGATTCCTTGCCGTAGTAGGGCACGACGAACGCGGCGAGCAGTAGGAGCAGGACGGCGGGGAAGACGATGGTGTGCAGGCGCGCGGTCCAGGGTCTCGACGGCGCGGGCAGCAACAGTGTCCTGTTGAGGAATGCGGCTGCGGGGAGCGCGAAGAGGTAGACGCGGAAGATGACTTCGCCGCCGTAGTTGTTGGCGGCGAGCATGGGCAGCGGGGCGAGGGTGAGCAGGAACGCGCTGCTGCGCCGCAGCTGCTTGTTCAGGATCACGGCTGCGATCGCGAGCAGTGCGACGAGTAGCGCGGCGCCGGTGTCGACGTATGCGATGACCTGTTGTTGGTTGCTGGCGGTCGCGGCGCCGTTGAGGGGTGCGGTGGCGTTGGCGTCGAGGGAGCCGAAGGAGTCGATGATCGAGTTGACGTTGTCGCGGATGTAGGGCAGTCCGACGGTGGCGTCCCAGGCGAGGGCGAAGACGGCGGCGGCGGCGAGTGTCCACAGCAGGACGGGGCCTCGGTAGCGGGATAGGGCGAGTATCGCGAGCGCGAGGATGAGCATGAGGGGGGTGAGCTGGTGGGACGAGTCGATGGCGGCGACGAGCGGGAGCAGCAGCAGGATCCAGATGAGGTTTCCGGCGCGCCGCGGCCTGGGCTGTTCCGGGGTGAGGGCGTGGTCGGCGGCGGTGCGGTTGAGCACGACGCCGAGGATCGCGAGGAAGAGCGTGAATGCGAAGGCCTGGGGCGAGAAGTAGTCCTGTCCGGTCCAGGCGCAGCTGTAGAACAGCCAGATCGTGCCCCACAGGATGCGGCGGTCGCGGGTCATCGTGCGCAGGATGAGGACCAGCGGTGCGATCATCAGCAGGTTGTTGATCGGAGGTCCCCAGGCCGCGTAGGTGAGGGCGGATTTGAGGCCTGCGAGGCGGACGATCTCGGCGTTGAGGCTGAAGAAGCCCGGCCATTGGTAGTAGGCGCTGAGCTGGCTGTTCGGACCGTCGACGCCGTTGTGGCGCAGCAGGTAGTCGATGACGGCGACGTGTTTCCACGCCCAGGAGTAGCGCAGGGTGCCGTAGAGGATCGTGGGGGTGGCGTGCAGCATGACGATCAGCGCGATGACGTGGCCGAGCAGCCAGGGCGTGCGGACCCAGGTGCGGTTGAGGCTGGCGGCGAATCCGAGCGTGAGCAGGCCGAGGGCGATCCAGAACAGGATCGGCAGGATGGCGATCAGGCCGTAGTCGCCCATGGCGTTCAGGCGGACGAAGCGCAGGGAGAGCAGCCACAGGAGCACGGCGGCGGGCAGTGCCGCGTAGACCGGCAGGTGCCGCCAGGGCAAGCCCGTGCGGCGCGGCTGTTCGGGTGCCCCGCGGGGTGCGGTGGGGCGCTCGGTCTCGGTCGGGTGGAGCACCGTCGTCATGTCGATGTCGATGTCGATGTCGATGTCCTGTTCCGGCGCGTGGGTGATGATGCTCATCGGGCCATCTCCCGCAGGACCGGGGCGACGTTTCCGACGAGCCAGGCCTGGTTGCGGCGGTACTGGGAGGACTGGTTGAGGTTGTCGGCGACGTGCCGCAGCCAGGTGAGCAGGAGCAGGGCGTCGTCGTCCGGTTCGTCGGTTTCGCCGCGCAGGGCGTGGACGACGAGGGCGCCGAGTTCCTCTCCCCCAGTCTCGCGCCGCAGGGACAGGTCGAACAGGTGGTGGTCGGTGGCGGCCGGGCCGTTCGGGTGAGCGGTGGCCCAGTCGATGATGCCGGTGACCTCGGTGCCGTCGTCGTTCATCAGCACGTTGCCGGGGGCGAAGTCGCCGTGGATCCAGGAGGTGAGGATGGGGCGGTCGGCCAGGCCCTCGTAGAGGCGGCTGCGGAGGGTGTCGAGGGCGCCGGCGGGTCGGCCGGTGCGGTATGCGGGCACGTCGCGGCGCACGTAGTCGAGGGGGGTGTCGATCCAGTGGCGCAGCCGCTCGGGGTCGGCGGTCTGCAGGGTGCCGGTGGCGCGGTGCAGTTCGGCGATGGAGGCGCGGGCGGCGGCGGCGATGTGGGCGGCGGCTTCGGGGCGGCGGCGCAGCAGGTCGGTGGCGGTGGTGCCGGTGCGGTACTCCTCGGCGGTGAGCGGGAGGGGGCCGTGCAGGTCGCAGGTGACGATGCGGGGCAGCAGTCGGCGCCAGTCGCCGAGGCGGTCGTCGTCGGCGAGGGCCTGCATGTTCTCGAAGTGCCGGAGCAGGGCTTGGTGTCCGCGGTCGCTGGAGGGGTGTTTGATGACGAGGTCGTGTTCGCCGACGGCGCGTACGACGAAGATGTCGGTGACCCGGCGTGAGCTCCAGGGGATGTCGGGGGCGTGGTTCGGGTCGAGTTGGCGGGCGAGGCGCCGGGCGAGGCGGCGGTCGGCTGGCAGGGCGAACAGGGTCGCGGCGCGGGCGGCGGCGGCGCGGGCGAGTGCGCTGGTGGGGATCTTGGCGGCGCCGAGCCAGGCGGCGGGGCGCAGCAGCAGCGGGATGGCGACGGCGGTTTCGGCGATGAGCCAGGCGGCTCCGGCTCCGGCGATGCCGAGGACGGGCAGCAGCAGCACGGTCAGGCCGAGCGCGGTGACGCAGACGGCGGCGAGGATGGCGATGGCGGTGCGGATGCGGCGGCGGGCGCGGCAGATGCTGACGGCGGTGGCGACGACGAGGTTGGGCAGGGCGGACAGCAGCAGGAGCCGGAGCAGGCCGGTGGAGTGCTGGGCGTAGTCGGGGCCGAAGACGCCGAGGATCTCGGGGGCCGCGATGCCGAGGGCGAGGACGCCGGCGGTGAGCAGTGCGCCGGTGTGGGTGAGGATGCGGGTGCAGTTGCGGGCGAGGTGGGCGGGGTCGGTGGCGGACTCGACGACGAGTGAGGAGCCCATGTTGGCGCTGACCAGGTAGAGGGTGTAGGCGATGACCCAGGTCAGGGAGAAGTAGGCGGACTGGGCGGGGCCGAGGGTGTCGAGGACGAGCAGCGGCGGGAGGGTGATGGCGGCGAACCAGAACAGGGAGCCGAGGTAGTCGCCGATGATGTAGCCGGCGTTGGGGGCGGCGGCCTTGGCGGGGATGTTGGCGGGGGCCGTGGTGTGCCGAGGTATTTCGCGGGTGAACAGGAATGTGTTGGTGACGATGATGGCGACGGCGAGGGCGAGGACCCAGGAGAGCAGGATGCCGCTTTCGGCGGCGACGAGGGCGGGCACCAGGATCGCGGCGATCTTCACGACGGCGAACACGGCGTTCTCCAGCACGACCCAGTCGGGGCGGCGCAGGCCGGTCAGGACGCCGTCCTGCATGGCGAACAGGCCGTAGCCGGCGGTGGCGAGGATGAAGCAGACGCCGAGGACGGGGTGGCGCAGGAAGCCGAGCTCGGGGGCGAGGTCGGGGATGAGCAGCACGAATCCGATGGTCAGCAGCATCGTGAGGGCGACGGCGGCCAGGTAGGCGCGGGCGACGAGCGAGCGGGTGCGGCGGCCGGCGGCGGGGACGAAGCGGACGAGGATGTTGGAGAGGTTGAGTTGGCCGATGCCGGCGAGCAGCAGCATCGCGGAGATCGCGGCGTAGTTGCGGCCGACGGTGGCCGGGTCGTAGATGTGGGTGGCGAGCGTCCAGTAGCCGGCGCCGAGGACGGAGGTGAGCAGGGAGCTGGCGGCCAGCAGGTGGCCGTTGCGCAGCAGTGGTTCGTTGGACAGGGCGCGGCGGGCGATGGCGGGCCAGGGCAGTCGGCCGGGGCGGGTGCCGTCGAGGGCGGCGGGTGTGCTGGTCACCGGGACCAGTCCCGCGTCGGCGCCGCGGGTGCCGTGTGGTTCGCGAGTCGCGCCCGGGTGAGGCGAAGGAGCCCGGCGGGGGCGCCGCGGCGGCCTGCTTCGGGGATCGCGAGCAGGGCGAGTAGGGCTTGTTCGGCGGGTTCGAATCGAGGGGCGCGGCAGGCGGGGCAGCTTCCGGGGGCGTGTCCGAGCAGCCGGGCGACGGCTTGGGCCAGGCCCGTCTGGTAGTGGCGGGTGAGCACGTCGATGCCGGCGGCGTGCATCGCGGGGCGGTCGGCGTTCGCGGGTGCGAGGCCGAGGTCGGCTGCGCGCAGCATGGCGACGTCGGTGCCGCTGTCCCCCACGGCGAGCGCGATGGGCACGTCGGGTCCGTCCAGCAGCCGGGTCAGGGCGCGGATGCCGTGGGTCTTGTCGAGGCCGTTCGGCAGCAGGTCGGTTTGCGCGTCGCCGTTGACGGCGGTGACCTGATACCGCGTCATGACGTCCTCGACGGTGCCCGGGTCCAGCGCGGTGCGGCGGCCGTGGTCGGTGTGGCGGTATGCGCGGACGCAGCAGCGGTAGCGCGGGTCGATGCCCGTGGACGGCCGGGCGCTTAGTTCGGCGGCGAGGGCGTCGTCGTGTTCGGGCCGCAGCAGGTTCGTGGCGCCGGATGCGGGGTTGTACATGGCCGCGCCGTATTCGGCCACTGCTCCGGCCAGGCGGTAGTTGGCGCAGCGGTCTTGGACGTCGGGGATGGGGCGTCCGGTGGCGAGCAGGACGCGGTATCCGTGGGCGCGCAGGGCGCGCAGGCTGAGGGCGCCTGCCGGGGAGGTCGTCGGGAAGCCGAGGACGTCGGCTTCCAGGACGCCGTCGAGGTCGAGGACGCACCAGGGGCCGCGGGGTTCGTCGTCGAGGTCGGCGAGGTAGAGGCGGGCGAAGAACTGCTGGACGGCGCGGTCCTGGATGCGCGTGGGGTCCAGGGCGGCGAGTTCGCTGCCGTAGCCGAGTGTTTTGAGGCGTTTGATGTTCCAGGCGTGGACGAGCTTGTGGACGCACCAGCGGGCCGGGCCGATCTGGTCGCCGGTGTTCTGCTGGTAGCGGGCGACGAGCTTGTCCTCGGCGTCGGGGGCCAGGACGGCGGCGGCGGCGAGGTCGTAGACGGGGTCGGTGCTGGCGAGGTCGAGGTGGCTGAATGAGCCTTCGTCGAAGTCGGTCTTGTGCCAGCCGTCGGTCACGTCGCCGCTCCAGAGCCACGGGAGCATGCGTCCGTCGACGATGCACGGGTTCTCGCTGGACAGCAGCGTTCGCAGGATCGGGTCGATCAGCAGGGGGCGCAGCGGGGTGCCGAGGCGCCCGAGTGCGGGCGCGAGGATGCGGGCGCCGATTTCCCAGGTGGGCTCGCGGCCGGTGAGCCGGAGGCTGCGGTCGGCGGTCAGCGGCAGTGCGTTGCGGCGGGTGGTGACGTAGTCGGCGAGGGTGTCCGCGGGCACGGCGCGGCCGGACGGGGACTGTTCGCGGGGTCCGCGTTCGCGCAGGAGTATGCCGTCGGTGAATCCGTGGACGTGTGGGACGGTTCCGGTCAGGGCGTCGGCGACGTGGGCGGCGTGTCGGCCGAGGTATCCGAGGCCCGCGCCCTCGGCCACCAGGGGTAGTTCGGTCGGGCCGTGGTCGGTGGCGACCGTGACCGTGACCGGTACCGCGAGGTGGCCGAGGCGGGTGGGGATACCAGGGAGTGTGTCGGTGATCGCGAGGATCTTCGTGTCGGCGGGCAGCAGTGCGGGCACGGTGCGGCGCAGTGCGTCGGAGCCGAGGCGGGTGCGGATGTCCCAGGCGGCGGCCGGCAGGGTGACGCGGGGGCGGTCGGTGAGGTGTTTCGGGACGTCGTGGTCGGCGAAGGCGGCGTAGGCGAGCACGACCCGGTCGCGGGGGAATCCGGTGTGTTCGACCGCTCGGGCGATCCTGGCCAGGGAGCGGCCGGAGGCGGGCGGGTCGTCGAGGACGACGGTGAGTCCGCCGGCGTGCCGGATTCGCTGGACGAGGCGGGTTTCGCCGGGCATGAGGCGTTCGCCGGGGCGGGTCGTGCGCACGGTCACGTCGCGGTATCCGAGTGCGCGGGCGCGGGCGGCGGCGAGCGGGGCGAGGTAGCTGCCGGAGGTGCGTGCGCCGAGGATCAGCAGGGGCCTGGTGCGGTCCGGGTAGCGGGCGGCGAAGCGGTCGACGAGTTCGTCGATGTCGCGCGGGTGCTGGTCGAAGCTGCGGAAGCACGCGGGGGGCCGCAGTACGGCGTCGGCGAGCAGCCGCGCGGCGCGGGCCGGGACGCTGTGGCCGATCGCGGCGAGCGCGGCGCCCAGCCGGTCGTCCGCGGGGTCGAGGTCGGCGAGGACGGAGATCAGTTCCCGGATTCGCCGGTGCCAGTGTCCGAGTTCGCGGTGCGCGCGGCTCGCGCCGGTGATCGCGGCGGTGGCGTCCAGGCCGCGCAGTGCGGCGTGGCCCGCCGCTCCCCTGTCGTCGGCTCGGGCGAGGTCGGCGGTGCGCCGGAGCAGTGACGAGGTGCGGCGCAGCCGGTCCTCGATCATCTGGTCGATTCCGCAGGCGGCGAGGTACGCGTCGAGCAGGTCGCCGTCGTCGGCGGCCTCGTGCAGGCGTCGCAGGAGTTCGGGCACGTCGGCGTGCAGGTCCGGTACGGGCGGCCGCGGTTCGGGCGGGCTCTGGTCGGCGCGGTGGTCGCGCAGCCGTCCGAGGGTGTATCCGGCGCCGGTGACCGCGACGCCGGCCAGCAGCGCGGGGATCGTCGCCGGGCTCTGCCCGCCTGCGCGGGTGCCGGGCAGCGCGTCGAACACGGCGTGCGGGATGGTGGAGCTCAGGTAGGCGCGCTCGGAGGACAGGGCGCGCCCGGCGCCGGTGCGGCGGGTCATGGCGGCTTTCGACAGGCCTTCGGCGTAGCAGCGGGCGCGGAAGTAGCTCCAGGTGGCGCGCTTTTCGGGGACGTGGTGGCGCACGGATGCGGCCGGGTCGTAGAGCAGTACGCCGTCGGGGTGGCGTTGGGTGGCGCGGATGCACAGTTCGGTCTCCTCGCATCCGAGCGGCCGGGTGCCGACGCGGCCGAGGTCGGTGCGGAAGCCGCCGATCTCGTCGAGGACGGCGCGGCGGAAGGACATGTTGGCGCCGAGCAGGTTGCGTACCGGGGCCGGGCCGCCGGGCATGCCGCGGTAGGTGCAGCCGATGACCCAGTCGAACTCGGTCGGGAACCAGGCGGGCCGCGGCCGGTCCCAGCGCGGCCGGATCAGCCCGCCGACGCCGAGCACGTGCGGGTCCTGGTAGCCGGCGAGCAGCCGTTCGGCCCACTGCTCGTCGGCGGTGGCGTCGTCGTCGAGGAACGCGAGGATCTCGCCGTGTGCTTCGGCGATCCCGGTGTTGCGCGCGGTGGACAGGCCGGGCCGGCCGCGGCTCGGCACGATCCGGGCGCCGGTCAGCTCGCGGGCGGCGCGTTCGGCGAGCTTCGGGCAGTGGTCGATGACGAGGATGGTTTCGTCGGGGGTGCGGGTCTGGCGGCGCAGCGAGGCGAGGGCGGCGGTCAGGTCGTCCCAGCGGTCCATGGTGTACGCGCAGATCACGACGGTCAGCGTGGGGCCGGGGATGGTGCTGGGCATGTCGGGTCACCGGCTCTCGGCGGGATCGGCTGAGGAAGGGCGCGGGAGGTAGGCGAGGGCGCGGCGGTAGCAGCGCCAGCCGAGGGTCAGGGCGCGCTCGCGGGCGCCGGCGACCGGGGCTCCGGTGCCGCTGAGCCAGGCTTCGAACTTCGCCGGCGGGGTGTCGGCCTTCACGGTGAGCCGGGCGATGCGGTACGGGTCGTCGGCCTCGGGGCTCAGGGCGTCGCGGACGGCGAACGCGGCGCGGTAGCCGATGTCGCGGGCGAGGTCGCGCACGGGGCGGCTGGAGTAGCCGTGCGGGTAGGCGGTCAGGGTGATCTCGTGTCCGAGGGCCTGTTCGAGGATGTCCTTGGAGTGCGTGAGCTCCCACGCGGCGGCTGAGGGGTGCAGGGTGTCGAGCTGCGGGTGCAGGTGGGTGTGGGCGCCGATCTCGACGCCGACCGCGTCGAGCCTGACGATCTCGCCGAGGGTGAGCATCGCGGCGTCGGGCAGCAGGCTGCGGTTGTACGGGGCGAGCGCGCCGGTGGTGACGAACAGGGTCACCGGGATCGCGCGGCCGGCGAGCGCGGGCAGCGCGTGGCACAGGAAGTCGAGGTAGCCGTCGTCGAACGTGACGGCGACCGCGTGGTCGGGCAGGGGCGGCCCGCCGGTGCGGGCGGCGGCGATCTGCCCGGCGGTCACCGGGGTGCGTCCGCTGGCGAGCAGCGCGTCGAGCTGGTCGGCGAAGGTGCGCCGGCTGACGGTGTACGGGGCGAGCCAGTCCGGCGGGTCGTCGTTTACGGCGTGGTAGAGCAGTACGGGCAGCGGTGGCATGTCAACGGCTCCGCTCGGGTACGGCGTTGTAGCGGGTGGTCCAGCGGCTGTGCGCGTAGGCGGCGGGGCCGCGGATCAGGCCTCGTCGTTCGAGCGCGGACAGGTGCCGGGGCCAGGCGGCCGGGTCGTCCTGGTCCTTGCTCGAGTTGCGCAGCGCGTAGCGCACGCCGTCGGGCAGCAGCCGCAGCAGCACCGGGAGCATCTTGGGTTCGTGGACGAGCGCGCTGGTCAGGTAGGCGCCGAGGCCGATGCCGTAGCCGCGGGCCTGGGCTTCGAGGGCGCCGGGGTCGCGCCGGTGGTGGTGCCAGACGAGCGCGTCGGGCTGGTAGACGACCCGGCGTCCGGCGGCGGCGGCGCGGAACAGGGCGAGCAGGTCCTCGCCGGCGCGGGCGGGGGTGCCGGGGCCGAGGGCCGGGTCGAAGCCGTGCAGTCGGGCGAGCAGTTCGGCGTCGAAGGCCATGTTGGCGCCGGAGCCCATGCGCCCGGCGGTGAACGGGAAGAGCCGGTCGCCGGGGTCGGGCGGGCTGCCGGGCGGGGCGGGGAAGACCTTGGCGGTGAAGCCCTTGCCGTATCCGCCGCGCCGTTCGAGCATCGCCTGCTGCGGGGTCTCGAGCTCGCCGGGCATGATCAGCCCGGTGACGCAGCCGACGTGCGGGTCGGTGAAGGTCTCGGCGATCGCGGCGAGCCAGTCGCGGTCGACGGTGACGTCGTCGTCGGTGAACGCGAGGATGCCGCCGGTGGCCTCGCGCGCGCCGAGGTTGTGCGCGACGGCGACGCCGCGGCGCCGGGTGCGCAGGTAGCGCACGGGTCCGGGGGCGTGTTCGGCGGCGCGGCGGGTGGCGTCGGATTCGGGGTCGTTGTCGACGACCAGCACCTCGTAGCGCGGGTAGTCGAGGGCGGCGAGCGAGGCCAGGCAGCGGGCGAGCGGCGCGGGCCGTTCCCGGGTGGCGATGATCACGGTGATCGGGGGCGGGTCGGCGAGCACGGCGGCGCGGGCGCGCCGGCAGGGCGGCTCCTGCTCGGCGCCGGCGGGTGCGGCTCCCGCCGTCGGCGGGCGGCGGGAGTCGGCACCGATCCAGTCTCGCCGGGCGTGCTCGGCGAGCTGGGGCCCGAGTTGTGTGCAGGCGGCGGTGCGCAGCCCGCTGTGCAGGTCGCTGCCCGCGGGCAGCCGGGTTCCGATGACGCCGAGCGGATGCCGGTGCATCCGCACCAGCGCCAGCACCGTCGTCGTGCGCGTGAGGGTCGCCGGCGGACGGTCCGGCGCGTCCACGTCCACCTGCGCTACCTGTATCGGCGTCTGCCTCGGGTCGATCACCATGGGAACCAGGCTCGATCGGCAAGGTTCAGCGCCGTTCAGGGGTTTCTCAGTGTTTGCTCAAGGTGTGCTCAGAAGCCGCGGACCTTCTCCGGACGCACGCGGGTGACGATCGAGTACCTGGCCATGAATTCGGCGAGGTTGCGGTCGCGGCCCATGACCTGCAGCAGCGGGTTGTACTTGGCGGCGTACTCGGGGATCCGGTGGGCGGGCGGGTGGTTGTCGAGGACTTCGACCGGGCCGGTGAACACGGTGATGCCGCCGCCCTTGACCGAGTTGAAGTTCAGCGCGACGCGGGGGCGTTCGGTCAGGGTGCGCAGCCGCTGGGCGGAGTTGTCGTGGTAGATCAGGAAGCTGCCGTCGCCCCAGGCGTCGTCGGGGTCGGGCTGCCAGAGGTACCAGACCGGGTTGGGTTGCGGGGTGCCGCTGGGGGCGACGGTGGTGAGCCAGATGATGTGTTCGTCGCGCAGCCGGGCGCGGACGGTTTCGCCGAAGGGGGTCGCTGGATCGGGCAGTACGTGTGTCCCCGTCATGGATTCCACTGTATCCCGCGTCGTGTCGCCGGATACTGATCTGCGGGCGGGCGCGGGTGCCTTAGTATTCTTTCCGCGTCGAATGGCGTTCCTGGGCGAGGGTTGGGGGCTGTCGATGGCGCTGCTGGCGCGGCGCGGCCGGTTCGAGCCGGCGGCGGTGTCGGAGGAGCTGGCGCGGGCGGCGGCCGAGGCGAAGGCGGGCCAGCCGGACCGGGCCAGGAAGCGCTATGCGAAGCTGGCGAAGTCCCTGGCCTCGGCCCCGCCGGAGCTGCGCGGGCTGCGGCTGGCCGCGCTGCTGGGCGGCGCGGACGTGGCGCTCGCGCAGTCCGACGCGCCCGGCGCGGTGCTGCTGACCGCGCAGGCGTTCACGCTGGCCGCGGATCCGGCGAAGGAGCTGCCGCTGCCGGCGTTGCAGCGGGTGGCGTCGCATCGGATGCAGGCGTCCCAGGGCCCGCTCGCGGCGCCGCTCGCGTTCCTGCGCGCCGCCGCGGACCCCGAGGCGGATCCGCCCGCGGACGCGGCGGCGCTGGCGGAGGTGACCGGGTGGCTGCACCGGGTGTGCGCCGAGGGGCCGGTGGCCGCGCGCGATGCCGCGTCGGGCGAGGCGGTGGCCGGGCTGCCCGGGGTGGACTGGCCGGTGCTGGCGCGGGCGGCGGCGCTGATGCAGGCGAACCGGATCGGTGACGCGGAGCGGTTCCTGGCGGGCGCTTCGCCGTCGGGCAGCGGCGAGGTGTGGTTCCGGTGGGCGGCGGTGCTGTTCACGGCCGGGCGTTTCCCGCAGGCGGTGGCGGCGTTCGACGAGGCGCTGCGCCGGGGCGTGCCGGCGGGTGTGGAGCTCTCGCCGTGGTCGCGCGGCGCGGCGCTGGTCGGGGACGGGCTGCTGTTCCGCGGGTTGGCGAGGCAGCGTCTCGGGCAGGCCGATGCCGCGCAGGCGGATCTGATCGCGGCGGTCAATCACAATCCGAACGATCCGCGCCCGAGGGACGCGATCGCACGGCTGGCGTTGCAGCTCGGTGCGGAGGATGTGGCGCGCGAGCAGTTCGAGGCGGCGCTGACGGTCGCCCCGTCGTATGTTCCGGCGCGCCTGGGGTTGGCGTTGCTGCACGAGCGGGCCGGGCGGGCGGGCGCGGCCGCCGACGACTACCGTGCCGCGCTGGCGGCGGCGCCCAGGTGGCGTCCGGCGCGGGTGCGGTTCGGTGCGATGCTCGCGGCCGCGGGCGGCGCGGCGCAGGCGGTCGAGGTGCTGCGGCCGGAGGCCGGTTCTGACGACGCGTCGGGTCGCGCGGCCGGGTTCCATCTCGGGGCGGCGCTGCTGGCGGCCGGGGACGCGCGCGGCGCGTTGGAGCGGTGGGAGGCGATAGGCGGCGACGATCTCAAGGCGCACGTCGCGCTCGCCCGGGACCGGGTGGCGCGCGGCGTGGTCGGCTCGGATCCGGCGGCGGCGCGGGTGTTGTGGCAGCGGGCGATGTCGGAGTATCCGATGCCCGCGTACCGCGGCGCGATGCGGGAGGCGACGCTGCGCGAGGCGGCCCTGGTGCTGCTGACGGGCCGTGACGTGCCGGAGGCGCGCGAGCGGGTCGGGAAGGCGTTGGAGTTCGCGCGGATGCTGTTCGCCCCGGGCGATGATCTGGGGCGGGTGGAGCGGCTGACGGCGCTGCTTCGTCTGGCGGGCGGCGATGCGAGCCTGGTCCCGGACCATGTGGACGCCGAGGCGCCGCTGCGCGACCGGTGCCATACCGCCGCGGCGCTGTTGCTCGCGGGCCGTGACCGGGACGCCGAGCGTGTGCTGGCGCTGGTGGACCGGGAGCATGCGCGCGACGCGATGCCCGCCCGGCTGCGGGCGGTGCTCGCGGAGCGGTCCGGCGAGTGGCGGATAGCGCTGGACTGGCATCTTCGTTCGCTGACGGCCGCCGCGCCGACGGATCCGTTGACGACGCCGCCGGGCGCGTGCGGCGGCTGCGGCCGGGAGACCGGGCCGGTGTATCTCGTGGACGAGTCGCGCTCCGGGCGCTGCACGTCGTGTGTGCGCTCGAGTTTGGCGGCGGTGCTCGACTGCGCGCGGCGCGCTTCGGCCGCCGGCGATGTCGAGCCGGTGTTCGCCGCGTGGACCGACACGCTCGGGGACGCGGCGCACGCGACCGGTGTGGCGGCGGTGTTGGCGCTGCTGCGCGCCGAGTCCGGCGACCATGACGCGGCGCTCGCGATACTCACGTCCGCGGCGCCGGCCGAGCGTGCCGCGGTGCTGGTGCGGCGCGGGACGCTGGAGCTGCGCCGGGGCAGGTCGACCCGCGCGGTGGTGGATCTTCGCGAGGCCGTCACCCTGTCCCCCGCGGTCGACGAATCGGTCGGGCAGGCGCTCGGTCTGCTGGCCGAGCATGAGGCGTTCGTGCACGCGGGCGCGGGCCGGTGGCGTGCGGCGTTCGACGGCTACGTCGCGGTGCTGCGGGATGATCCGGCGCATCCGCGGCTGCTGCACGCGGTGGGTCTGACGGCGTATCGGCTCGCCGCGAGCCTCGACCCGCAGGACCCGGCGGCCCCGGATGCGTGGTCGTGGACGATCGGGGCGCTGGTCGCGGGCGTGTATTCGCCGGACGTGTGGGGTCAGACCGCGAGCGTGAGCGGCCGCGGCCTGGCGCCCGGGCAGGTCGCGAAGGCGCGCGGTCTGCTGGTGGAGCGGCTCGGCGCGGATCTGCGCGCGCTGGATCTCGCCGCGGGCCGCACCGGGGACGAGGTGGACGCGTGGAGTACGCGGGTCGCGATGGAGGTGCGGTGCGCTGAGGCGTTCGCGCAGGAGGATCTGCGGGTCGCGGTCGGCGACGCGCCGGCCAGGCGGCTGATCCTGGGACCGCAGCTGCGCCGCCTGCTCGACGGGCACGCGGCGTGGCGCGAGCAGTACGACCTGGCCGTCGCCCCGTACGCGGACGGTTCCGCGCAGGGCGGGCTCGCGGAGGTGTTCGGGGTGCTGCATCCGGCGCTCGGCGCGCACCGGTTCCTGATCCTGCAGGGCCGTTTCGCGGACGCGGCGGCGGCGCTGGAGGCGATGCCGGCCGACGCGCGCACCGGCGAGGCCCGCGCGCTGCTCGCGGAGGCGCTGGTGCGCGAGGGCGAGCGGCTCTACCGGGTCAAGGCGTGGGACGAGGCGCTGGACGCGTTCGCCCGCGCGGCCCGCGTGGGGGTGCGGGAGCTGACGGCCGAGCAGGTGCGGATGGGCGCGGACTGCGGCCTGTACGCGTCCCGGGCGCTGCTCGCGGGCTCCCCGTCGCGGGCGGTCGAGGTGCTGGAGCAGGCGATCGACCTGTCGCCCGAGACCGCGGAGCTGCACACGGAGCTGGGCGCGGCGTACGTGGTGTGGGCGAAGAAGCTGGGCGAGCGGCGCGAGTTCGACGACGCGCTCGCCGCGGTCGGGCGTGCGCTGGAGATCTCGCACCTGGACGAGTCGGCCCGCGGGGTGCGGCGCACGCTGCTGCTCGGGTTCGCCGAGCACCTGACGACGAGCGCCGCGCCGGCCGACCTGTCGCGTGCGCTGGAGCTGTGGCGCGAGGCCCACGCCCTCGACGGCCAGGACGCGGCCGCCCGAACCGGCCTGGTGGAGGTGTTGAACCTCTCGGCGCGTCGGGCGGCGCTGGCCGGGGACCGGGTCAGGGCGAGCGAGTTCATGTCCGAGGCCGTCGCGCTCGATCCCGACTACGACGGCGATGCCGCGGCCGAGGCGGGCCGCCGGCTGTCGATGCTGCTGGTCGGGCATGCGGCGGACGGGCTGCGGGAGCATCCGTTCGCCGAGCGCGCGGCCGCGTTGGGCGCGGCGCGCGCGTTCGACGACTCCGAGACGGTCCGTGCGGCGTTGTGCGAGCTGTGGCGGGGCGAGGCCGCGGCGCGTGTCGAGGGCAAGGATCTGATCGAGGCGGAGCGTCTGCTGGGCGAGGCCGTCGAGTTCGCGGTCGACGACGAGATGCGCCGGGAGGTGGTCGTCGAGTTGGCCGGGGCGTACCGGGCGCACGCGATCGAGGCGGCCGCGCATCGGCGGCGGCGCGGCGAGGCGTTGCAGGCCATCGCGACGGCGCTCGAGCTGCTGCCGGAGGACGAGGACCTGCAGTCACTGCGCACGAGCATCGAATCGCTCGGCTGACCGGAGAAAGGGTGGTGTCGGCAATGGCGTTGTTCGAGCCGTCGCCGTACGAGGTGCTGGGCCTGGCGCGCGACGCGGGCCCGGACGAGCTCGACGCCGCGCTCGAGGCGGCGCTCGAGGCCGCGGCCGGGCGCGACGTCACGGTCGAGCGGGTCGAGGCCGCGGCGCGGGTGCTGCGCGACCCGGTGCGGCGCCTGGAGCTGGACGTGCAGCATCTGCCGCCGCCCGAGCCCGTGGACGAGGCCGCCGAGCTGCTCGCGCCGCTGCTGGATGCCGAGCTGCCGTTCCCGGAGCGCGCGGAGGTCACCGCGGGTGATCTGACGGCGGTGCACCGGCGTGAACTGGCCGCCGATTTCGCGGAGCTCCCGCCGCCGCCCGCGGGTTTCCCCGGGGTGCCGGAGCGTTTCCAGGCGGACGCGTCGGTGCTGCCGCCGTTCGAGCCGCCGCGCTGACCGCGCAGCCGACCGCATAGCTGTCCGTGGAGGAGCGCGCACGGCGCGTACCCCGGGGCACGTTCACCTGAAGTTCACCTTAACCGGGCTCAACCAGGGCGGGGGGTGGCGCGTCTTTAAAGATCGTGACAGGAAACGGACCATGGCGTCCGGGCGCGGATCCGAACGCCCGGACGCAAGCCCTGACGGGGGTTCCTCAGCAGCGCGGCGACGACGACGAGCTGGCCCGCACCGCCCTCTACCGGGGCGACGGTGGCGGCGGCGATGACGGGTTCGGCGCGCAGCAGGCGCCCGGGCCGGGTAGTCGGCCGAACCGGCGGCGGATGCTGTTCGCGGCGGGCGGGTTGATGCTGCTCGCGGGCGGCGGGGTCGCGGCGGCGTTCGCGAGCTCACCCGGCGGGTCGAAGAACACCGCGGCCGGCACGACGCCCACCGCGTCGAACTCCGCGACGTCCGGGGCGAGCCCGTCGTCCCCGTCGTCCCCGTCGTCCCCGTCGTCCCCGGCGTCCCCGGCGACGACCGCGCCCGCCTCCACGCAGCCGCCGTCCTCGGCGTCCGGCTCGCCGTCGATGAGCGGCGTCGCCTCGGCCCCGCAGTGGTACGTGGACAACGACGGCCCGATGGCGATCGCGCTGACCATGGACGACGGCCCGAGCGCGCAGTACACGCCGCAGGTGCTGGACATCCTGCGGCAGTACGACATCAAGGCGACGTTCAACATGATCGGCCGCCAGGTGGGCTCGAACCTGTCGCTGGTGCGCGAGGTCTCCTCGGAGGGGCACACGATCACGAACCACACCTGGGACCACGGGGACCTGACGCACTACACGTACAACCAGGTGATCGGCGAGATCGACCGGTGCAACGACGCGCTCGCGAACGCGAACCAGCATCCGACGATCTTCCGCGCGCCGTACGGGAACTGGTCGAAGGCCGTGTTCCAGGCGTGCGCGGCGCGGCAGCTGCGGCCGGTGGGCTGGTCGGTGGATCCGAAGGACTGGGACACCGCGCACGTGGACACGCAGATGATCGTGCACAACGTGCTCACCCACACCCACGCGCACGACATCATCCTGGAGCACGACGGGCCCACGGACCGGCGCAACACGGTCGCGGCGATGAAGATCTTCATTCCGGCGCTGCTGGACCGCGGCTTCCACTTCGTCGCCATGTGACCGTGCACGTCGCTCATCGTGACGCTGTGGCCCGCCGGGGAGAATCGGGCGGGCCACAGTGTTCTGATCGGCTTGTACGGCTTGTGCGGCGTGTTCAGCGCTTGTCGGCGTTGACGGCGCGTTTGGCCATGACCTCGTCGCGCATGGTGCGCATCTGCTTGAGCGCGTCCTTGCGGGCGCGCGCCGGGATCCGGTCGATGTACAGGTAGCCGTTGAGGTGGTCGGTCTCGTGCTGCAGGCAGCGGGCGACGTAGCCGTGGCCTTCGAGGACGAGCTCGTTGCCCTCCCAGTCGGTGCCGCGCACGACGGCGTGGTCGGGGCGGGCGACGGGCTTGTACGGGCCGGGCACCGACAGGCAGCCCTCGTCGTCCTCGTCCAGGACGCGCTCGGCGGCCGGGAGCTCGTCGACGACGGGGTTGCAGATGTGCCCGACGTGCCGGGTGCCGTCGCCGTCCGGGCAGTCGTAGACGAACACGCGCAGGTCGACGTCGACCTGGTTGGCCGCGAGCCCGACGCCTTCGGCGACGTACATGGTGGCGAACATGTCGGCGATCAGCTGCCTGAGCCCGGCGCTGCCGTGCTCGGCGGCGGTGACGGCTTGGAGGCTGCGGTGCAGAATCTCCTCGCCGGCCTCGGTGACGCGCAGGACGTGGCCGTCCGCGGCCTCGGGCGCCTGGGCCGGGTAGTCGCCGCCGGTCACGTCGCGGCCGAGCAGGCTCACGTGGGGCTGCTGGGTCTGGGTGTCACTCGCCACGCTGGTGGTTCTTTCTGCCTCGGGTTCTCGGGTACCGGGAACCAGTATCGTTCAACGAGCGCGGTATTGGGAAAACCGGCCTGGTACGCAGGCCCGGCCGGGGCGCGGGCGGAAGGCGGTGGTCGTGGTGGGCGCGGCGGTGACGCGGGGCGCGGTCCCGCAGGAGCGGGCCAGGGTGCGGCGCGAGCCGCGGCAGGCGCGTTCGCGGGCGCGGGTGGCGCAGATCCTGGCGGCGGCGGACGGGATCTTGTCGCGGGAGGGGTTCGAGGCGCTGACGGTGCGCCGGATCGCGCAGGAGGCCGCGGTGCCGGTGGGCTCGATCTACCAGTTCTTCCCGGACAAGGCCGCCGTGGTGGACGCGCTCGCGCACGGGTACATCGGGGAGTTCGACGCGGCGATCGCGCACCTGGTGGAGGGCGCGGAGGATCCGGTCGACGGCCGGGCGTGGGCGGATCCGGTGGGCCGTCTGGTGGACGAGTTCGCGAACCTGTACCGCTCCCGCCCCGGCTACGTCGCCCTGTGGTCGGGCCGGCACCTCTCGCCGGAGCTGGCGCGCGCGGACGACACGAACAACCTGGCGATCGCGGCGGGGGTGCGCCGGATCCTGGTGGCCCGCGGGATACTGCACGACGGCCCGGACCTGGAGCGCAACGCGCAGGTGGCGGTGCGGGTCGCGGACTCGCTGCTGCAGTTCGCGTTCGCGGGCGCCGCGGACGGCGACGAGCTGGTCCTGCAGGAGCTCAAGACGCTGCTGCGCCTCTACCTCACGGACCTCGCCGCGCGTTAGCGCCGGTGCCCTGGCGCGGGGCGTGCCGGGCTCAGCCGCCGGCGGGCGGGTTCAGGCGCCGGTAGAGGTCGCGGTTGCCCTTGTGGTGGGCGCGCAGGGCCGCGTACGCCTGGTCGTAGAGGGCGCGGTGGGCCGGGTTCGGCTCGTAGCGCCGGTCGACGGCGACGAGGCCGGGGATCTGCTGCCAGGTGATCTCGCCGAGGGCGACGCCGGCGAGCAGCGCGGCGCCGCGGACGTTGGCGAGCTGCGGTTCGGCGATCTGGTCGATCGGCCGGTCGAGCACGTCGGCCATGGCCTGGCACCACAGGCCGGAGGTGGCGCCGCCGCCGATGAACCGGATCGGGCCGAGGGTGCGGCCGGTGAACTTCTCGACGGCCTCGAGCATCCAGCGGGTGTTGAGCGCGATGCCTTCGAACACGGCGCGCGCCATGTCCGCGCGGGTCGTGGACAGGGACAGGTTGAACCAGGCGCCGCGCAGCGCGGGGTCGTCGACGGGGGTGCGTTCGCCGTTGAGCCAGGGGGCGAACAGCACCCCGCCCGCCCCCGGCGGGGCGCCGGCGGCCAGTTCGGTGAGCCGGTCGAGGGCTTCGGCGCTGCGCGGGTGGTCGGGGTCGGCCAGGACGTTCTCGATGAGCCAGTCGACGGCGCGTCCGGCGACGTCCTGCACGGTGGCGACCCAGTATCTGCCGGGGACGGCGGCGGGCAGGGAGGCGATGTTGTCGAGCAGGCTGGTCTTCTTCGCCGGGACGTGGCAGGACAGCCATGCGCTGGTGCCGACGTACAGGTGGGCGTCGTGGTCGCGGACGGCTCCGGCGCCGAGCGCGGCCGCGGTGGTGTCCCCGGTCCCGGCGACGACCTGCACGCCCGCGGGCAGCCCGAGGTCGCCCGCGGCCCGCGCGGTGAGCGGCCCGACGAGGGTGGCGGCCGGGACCAGTTCGGGGAGCTTCGCGATGTCGAGCCCTGCCATGCGGGCGAGCCGCGGGTCCCAGGCGAGGGTGTCCGCGTCGCGGTTGTCGGTGCACCAGCGCAGCACGGCGGTGTCGCGGGCGGCCACGGCGCGCCCCGAGGCGCGCATCGTGAGGTATTCGGGGACGTCGAGCAGCCAGCGCGCGGCCGCGTACGCCTCGGGCCGCTCGTGCTCGAGCCACAGGCTCTGCCCGACGGGGTCCTTGCCGCTGCGGGTCGGGACGCCGCCGGTCCTCGCGATCCAGGTGCGCAGCCGCCGGGCGCCGTATCCGGTGCCGGGCACGGTGATCCGTCCGCCGGTGGCGCGCCGGGAGTAGCGGGCGCCGCGGGCGTCCATCCAGATGACCGCGGGGTGGGTGGGGGTGCCGTCGGCCGCGACGGGCACGACCCCGCCCCACTGCGCCGAGAAGCACAGGGCCTTGATCCGCGGCGCGGTGTCGGGGTGGCCGGCGAGCAGTTCCTTGACGGTGCCGACGACGGCCTGCCACCAGTCCTCGGGGTCCTGCTCGGCGCCGCCGCCGGGCAGCAGCCGGGTCGGCAGGTCGCGTTTGGCGACCGCCAGGACCCGGCCGTGCGCGCTCGCCAGCGCGGTGCGCAGTCCGCCCGTGCCGAGGTCCACCCCGAGGACCAGCGGGTCCCGCGGACGGCGGGCGGCCGTGTCGGGGTCGGTCATCAGGCGGCGGGGATCTTCGCGAAGACGCGTTCGAACGCGGCGAGGGCTTCGTCGAGGACCTCGTCGGTGTCGGCCATCGACGTGTAGATGCGCGATCCGGCGAGGGTGATGACCCCTTCGGCGGCGAACGCCATGGACATGTGCTCGAGCATGTCCTTGCGCGGGCCGAGCTTGTCGAAGAACTCGGGGTCGCTCAGCGACAGGTGCAGCACGCCGGAAGTGTGCAGGTGCACGATCGAGCCGAAGTTGTAGGTGACGTACGGCAGGTCGTGCTTGCCGATCAGCGCGTCGAGCCCGGCGCGCAGCCGGTCGCCGGCGGCCCCGGCCTTCGCCGGGGCGTCGAGCCGGTCCATCTCGAGCAGCGTGTGGTAGCCGGCGGTGCACGAGAGCGGGTTCGCGGACAGCGTGCCGCCGGTCAGGGCGCGCTGACCGGCGGCGGTCAGGCCGCCCGCGTAGCTCGCCATGACCGCGTCGCTGCCGCCGACGCCGCCGGCGCCGGGGTAGCCGCCGGCGACGCACTTGCCGAACACGGTCAGGTCCGGGGTGACGCCGTAGTAGCCCTGGGCGCCGCCCATGCCGAGCCGGAAGCCGGTGACGACCTCGTCGAAGATCAGCAGGCTGCCGAACTCGTCGCACAGGTCGCGCACCTGGGCGTTGAACTCGCGGGTGACCGGGTGGGTGCCGGATTCGGGGCCGACCGGCTCGACGAGCACGGCCGCGGTGCCGCCGTTCTCGGCGTTGGCCGCGAGCAGGGCGCGCAGGGCGTCGAGGTCGCCGGGCGCGGTCTCGGCGGTGTTGGACAGGGCGGGGGCGGGGATGCCGGTGGCCTCCAGGCTGCCGGTGCCGGGGATGCGCAGCCCGTAGACGACCTGGTCGCTCCAGCCGTGGTAGGCGCCGCCGACCTTGATGATGTGCGCCTTGCCGGTGTGCGCGCGGGCGGCGCGGATCGCGGCCATGACGGCTTCGGTGCCGGAGCCGAGCATGCGGAACTTGTGCACGGCGGGCATGAAGTCGTGGATGAGCTTGGCGAGCTGGGTTTCCGCGGGGTGGAGCATGCCGGTGACCGGGCCGCAGTGCTCGAGCAGTTCGAGGACCTTCGCGCGCACCGCGGGCGGGTTGGAGCCGAGCACGGTGGGGCCGCCGGCCTGCAGGAAGTCGACGTACCGGTTGCCGTCGGCGTCGTGCAGGTAGGCGCCTTCGGCGCGGGTGATCGCCAGCGGCCACGGGTCGTTGAGCGCGAGGTTGTGCTGCACGCCGCCGGGGATGACGGCCTCGGCATCGGCGGCGGCCTGCTTGGAGGCGGGGGTGTGCTGCTCGTACCAGGCGTGGTATTCGGCGAGCTGGTCCGCCGTCAGGGTGCGGATCGGGCTGTGCGTGAGGGTTTCGATGCGCTTGTCGATCGCCTCGACGTCCGGGTACTGGCTGATGCCGTAGCTGCTCATGGTCCCTACTCCCCCGCGTCCTCGGGCTCGATCTTCTTCGTGGTTCCGTAGCCGCTGGACAGGGCGGCCATGATGACCTCTTCCTGCTCGGCCTGGGTCAGTTCGCGCGGCGCGCGCCCGGTGACGGCGGAGGCGAGCAGCGCCTGGTGGTAGGTGGCCGCGGCCCATTCGCACAGTTCGAGGTTGTCGACGGCCTTGGCGAGGCTGGAGCCGACGGCGATGGAGCCGTGGTTGCGCATCAGGGCGGCCTGCTTGAACTCGAGCGCCTTGACGACGAGTTCGGCGAGCTCGTCGGTGCCGTAGCAGGCGTAGTCCGCCACGCGCACCGCGCCGCCGAGGGAGAGCATCGTGTAGTGCACGAGCGGGATCTCGTCGGCGACCAGGCCGATGGCGGTCGTGGTGGTGGCGTGGGTGTGCGCGATGGCGCCGGTGTTGGTGGCCCGGTAGATCGCCAGGTGCATGGGGACTTCGCTGGTGGGGGCGAGTTCGCCCTCGACGACGCGCCCGTCCTGGAGGCTGATCACGGTCATCTGCCCGGGCGTCAGTTCGCTGATGATCCCGCCGGTGGGGGTGACGGCGACGAGGTCCTCGCGGCGGGCGGAGAGGTTGCCGCTGGTGCCGATGACCAGGTTCCGCGCGCCGAGCCGCCGGCCGGCCTCGGCGAGCGCGGTGCGTTCGTCTTCCAGGAGCACTTCGGGGGCCTCCTCGCCGTCCCGCCCACAAAACGTGAGCGCTGGTTCATGTTCTCTTGTCGTCATCCTCCCCGCCCGGATCCGCCGCGTCAAGACTGGCACGCGCGAGCGGGTTCCGCCGCCGCGCCACGCCATCCGCCCGCTACCCGGCGTTCACCCGAAAACCACCGTTGACCTGCGGCTACGGCGACCTTCCGTCACCGGGTACGCACGGGGGCTCATACTCCCGGGTGAAATGCGGACGCCCGCTTTCGCGCACCGGTCCGCAGGATGCATCATTGCCGCCATGCCAGCACCCATCACGCTGACCGGCCGCCTCGTGCGGCTGGAACCGATGCGCGAGGAACACCTCGGCGAGCTGCTCTCGGCGGCCACCGACGATCGCGCGTCGTTCGGGTACACGTATGTGCCCAGGGACGCCGCGGCCGTGCGCCGCTACCTCGACGTCGCGCTCGAGGACCTCGCCGCGCACGCCGCGCTCGCGTTCGCCCAGATCGACCTGCGCGACGGGCGCGTGGTCGGCTCCACCCGGTTCCGCGAGCTCGAGTACTGGAACGCCGGGGTGTGGCCGCCGCGGCCCGGCCGGACCGACCCGTCCGGCATCCCCGACGCCGTGGAGATCGGCTCGACCTGGCTGATGCCGCGCGCCCAGCGCACCGGCGTCAACCTGGAAGCCAAGCTCCTGATGCTCACGCACGCGTTCGAGACCTGGCGGGTGCACCGGGTCTCGCTGAAGGCCGACACCCGCAACACCCGCTCCCATCAGGCGATCATGCAGCTCGGCGCGACGTTCGAGGGCACCCGGCGCGCGCACTTCCCGGCCTCCGAGGGCGGGCTGCGCGACTCGAACCTGTACTCGCTGCTCGCGCACGAGTGGCGGGACGCCAAGGAGCGGCTCCAGGCGCGCCTGGCCCGGCACGCCGTAACGGCGACGGCGACGGCGACGACAACCGTGGAGGTGCCGTCGCTGCAGGCCGCCTAGCAGGACTCCCCTCCTCTCCCCGTCCGATCCGTCCCGCCCGGCGGTCGCCGCCAGGCGGGCTCAGGTCGGCAGCCAGGACACGTGCCCGGCGAGCAGCACGTAGCCGACGAACGCGACGGTGTCGATCAGCCCGTGCGCGATCAGCAGCGGCATCACCCGTCCCCAGCGCCGGTAGAGCTTCGCGAAGATCAGCCCCATGACGAGGTTCCCGGCGAATCCGCCGAACCCCTGGTAGAGGTGGTAGCCGCCGCGGATCAGGGCGCTGGCGGCGTCCGAGCGGTTCGGGCTCCAGCCGAGCTGGTCGAAGCGGCGCAGCAGGTACCCGTTCCAGGTCACCTCCTCGACGATCGCGTTCTCCCACGCGGATCCCACCAGCACGGGGATGCGCCACCAGATCGCGGGCAGCGTCGTGGGCACGACCGTGACCGCGAGGCCCGCGGCGTGCGCGCCGAGGTACAGCCCGAGGCCGGCGCCGCCGATGCACGCGGCCACCAGCGCCCCGTATCCGAGGTCCTTGACCGGCCGGCGCCGGTCGACGCCGATGCCGCGCAGCCCGACCCGCTCCCGGGTGAGCAGGTACGCGACGAGCAGCGCGGGGGCCAGGCCGAACGCGATCCCGTAGACCTGCCAGGTGAAGTTCAGCCACGGGCGCGAGCTCGCGGAGGCGTTGAGCGCGACGCTCTGCGTGGACAGCTTCGTGACCGACTTGACCACGGTGATCGACCCCACGAAGGAGATCAGCGAGTTGACCGCCGAGCGCCCGAGCCCGACGCCGAGCACCGCGGCGACCTCGAACGCGAGCAGCCGCCGCGTCCACGCCCTCCCGTTGTTCCAGCCGACGTCCAAGCTGCTGCTGCCCGCGCTCTCGTCCGCGCCGTCGCCCCTGCCGCCGATGCCGCTCGCCTGCTCGCTCACGTGCGTGATCCTAGAGCCAGCAGGTGAAGACGCCGGTCGTACACGGCGCCGGGCGCGCTACACGTCGCCGCCGACGGGCCAGGTGTGCACCGGGGCGCCGCGCCGGCCGAGCTTCGCGTAGCGGCGGGTCATCGCGGCGATCGCCTCGGGCCTGCTCATCCCGGTCTTCTGCTCCAGGTAGTCGACCTGCTCGATCTGCCACACGGCGCCGTTGCGGCCGGTGCGGGCGCGGCCCTCGATGATCCCGAGGTACAGGTCGCGTTCGCGCGGGTCGATGCGCCAGGAGTCCAGGCCCCGGGCCGCGAGCGGCAGCAGCACGTCGGTCACCAGCCGCCCGACCGGCACTGTGCCGACACCCGGCCAGGTCATCTCGGCGCCGATCCCCTCGCGCGCGGCCCGGTGCAGGTTGTCCCGGGCGTCGGAGAACGCCAGGCGCCGCCACACCGGGGACTCCTCGTCCGAGAGCGCCCGCACGAGCCCGTAGAAGAACGCCGCGTTCGCCAGCACGTCCAGCACGGTCGGCCCCGCGGGCAGCACCCGGTTCTCCACCCGCAGGTGCGGCTTGCCGCGCGCCACGTCGTACACGGGCCGGTTCCACCGGTACACGGTGCCGTTGTGCAGCCGCAGCTCGGGCAGGTGCGGGATGCCGCCCGCGGCGAGCACCGCCTCGGAGTCCTCCCCGCCGACCCGCGGCAGCAGCGACGTGAAGTACTTGATGTTCTCCCGGAACAGCTCCGCCGGCCCGCGCACCCAGCGCTCCCCGAACCACACCCGCGGCCGCACGCCCTGCGCCGCGAGCTCCACCGTCCGGAAGTCGGTGGCCTGCTCGAACAGCGCGATCCGCGTCTCGTGCCACAGCTTCTTGCCCAGCAGGAACGGCGAGTTCGCCCCCAGCGCCACCTGCGGGCCCGCGATCGCCTGCGCCGCGTTCCACGCCCTGGCGAACCCGTCCGGGGTCACCTGCAGATGGAACTGCACCGACGTGCAGCACGCCTCCGGCATGATCGTCGGGAACGCGGCGTCCAACTCCTCGCGCTCCCCCTCGATCCGCACCCGGAAATCCTCCCCGCGCAGCACCGCGATCTGGTCGTTGAGCATCACGTACCGGTCCTCGTCCGTGAAGTTCTCCCGCACCAGATGCGCCTCGTCCAGCGTCGGCAGCACCCCGATCAGCGCCACCCCCGCCCCATAGCCGCCCGCGACCCGGTCCGCGTAGTGCAGGGCCGTGTCCATCTCCTCGCGCAGCTCCGAGAACACCGTGCCCACGATCTTGTGCGGCGCGATGTTCATCTCCAGATTGAAAAGCCCGATCTCGGTCTGGAAGTCCGGAGAGGCGATCCGCTCGAGCACCTGCCGGTTGACCATCGAGGGACGGCCCTGCCCGTCGATCAGATGGATCTCCAGCTCGATCCCGCACAGCTTCCTGCCCTTCTCGAACAGGTCCTGCGCCAGCATCTTCTCGAACACGTCCTGGCAGGCCGTCAGCCGGGACCGGAACCGCTCCCGGTCCCGCCCGTCGAACGCCAGCTCCGCCGCGGCAACCCGCTCACCCACGCCCGGTCAATCCCCTCAAAGCCTCTCGCGCGCAATCCGGCAGCACGGATTCCGCCGCGTACTCTCTTCGCCACACCACGGTCCGTGCCGACAGGACCCAAAGTGTCTCCGGCCCCATCCCTACCCCCCGGGAAGGTCACTAAATGTCGATCCGCCGCTCCCTCCGCAGTCACCTTCGCCCAAGCGGCGCCTGACGCGCCGTCACACGACGGTATCTCACCCGTCACGCCTAGTCACCCCGGGCCATCCCAGGGGCGCAAGCGGGTGGTTTCCCGGCGCATCCGGTGCAAACAGCCCCCGAATCGAACCGTGGGAGCCGTCAAGACGTCATCCTGGTGAGAGGCATCACAATCGCCACCGAAAACCGGGGAGGGAACCCGAAATGATCGACCCGTCAAGTCTCGAGGCCGGCGCGCACCCCGCGCCGACCCCGCCGTGCCCGCACAAGCCCCTGTGCCCCTCGGCCTACGACTCCGACCGCTACCGAGCCCACGTCCTGTCCGCGCACCCCGAGCAGGGCTGGTCGCTGCTGTGCAACGGAGTGATCGCGTTCGACGACCTCGGCGCCCTGCTCCCGGCCGCCGGCGGCCGGGACGAGCACGCCGTCGCCGCCGCCCGCCTGCTCGCCGCCTAGCGACACACGGGAAAGAGGCAAGACACGGGGAAAAAGACACCGGCGCGACCCTGCGGGGAAAACAGGGCCGCGCCGCGTACCGGAGAACGACTGAACGTACGTCGAACCACTACGGGGTGGTCCAGCCGACGGGGGCAGCGCGAGCCGCGCCCCTCCGTCCGCAGGCCGACCGTACGACCGTCTCGGAAGCCGACCCGCGCCCGACGCGACCAATCGCACAGCGGGCCTGCGAGAGCTAAATTACTGGGCGGGCCTGCGAGAGCTAAATTGCAGCCAAATCTTCTACGGGCGGGCAGGAGCAGACCAGGTTCCGGTCTCCGTAGGCGCCGTCGATTCGGGCCACCGGGGGCCAGTACTTGTCCGCCGCCTGCGCGAGCCCGCCCGGGAACACCGCCGTCGCCCGGTCGTAGCCGTGCTCCCAGTCCCCGGCCAGCGCCGCCGCGGTGTGCGGGGCGTTGCGCAGCGGATTGTCCGAACGGTCCCACTCGCCCGTGGCGACCTTCTCGATCTCGCCGCGAATCGCGATCATCGCCGCGCAGAACCGGTCGAGCTCCACCAGGTCCTCCGACTCGGTCGGCTCCACCATCAGCGTCCCGGCGACCGGGAACGACATCGTCGGCGCGTGGAACCCGTAGTCGATCAGCCGCTTCGCCACATCGTCCACGCTCACCCCGGTCTGCCGGGTGATCTCCCGCAGATCCAGGATGCACTCGTGCGCCACCAGGTTCGACGGACCGGTGTACAGCACCGGGAAGTGCCCCGCCAGCCGCGCCGCCACGTAGTTCGCCGCCAGCACCGCCGACTGCGTCGCCCGCTTGAGCCCCTCAGCGCCCATCAGCCTGATGTACGCCCACGGGATCGGCAGGATCCCCGCGCTGCCCCACGGCGCCGCCGAGACCGGCCCCACCGCCGGGACGCCGCCGGGGCGCTGCGGGCCCGCGATCGGGTGCAGCGGGTGGCTCGGCAGGAACGGCGCCAGATGCGACCGCACCGCCACCGGACCCACGCCCGGCCCGCCGCCGCCGTGCGGGATGCAGAACGTCTTGTGCAGGTTCAGATGCGACACATCCGCCCCGAACCGGCCCGGCTTCGCCAAGCCCACCAGCGCGTTCAGGTTCGCCCCGTCCACGTACACCTGCCCGCCGGCCTCGTGCACCGCCGCACACACGTCCGTGATCTGCTCCTCGAACACCCCGTGCGTCGACGGATACGTCACCATCAGCACCGCGAGCTCGTCCCGGTGCCGCGCGATCTTCTCCCGCAGGTCGTCCACGTCCACGTCACCGTTGGCCCGGCACGCCACCACGACCACCCGCATCCCGGCCATGATCGCGCTCGCCGCGTTCGTGCCGTGCGCCGACGACGGGATCAGGCACACGTCCCGCTGCCCCTGGCCGTTCGCCCGGTGATACGCGCTGACGGCCAGCAGGCCCGCGAACTCCCCTTGCGAGCCCGCGTTCGGCTGCACCGACACCCGGTCGTAGCCGGTGACCTCCGCGAGCCACCGCTCAAGCTGCCCGATCAACGCCAGGTACCCGCCGGCCTGCTCCAGCGGCGCGAACGGATGCATGTTCGCGAACTCCGGCCACGTGATCGGCTCCATCTCCGTGGTCGCGTTCAGCTTCATCGTGCACGAACCCAGCGGGATCATCGACCGGTCAAGCGCCACGTCCCGATCCGACAGCCGCCGCAGATACCGCAGCATCGCCGTCTCCGACCGGTGCGCGTGGAACACCGGATGCGTCAAGAACGCCGAAGCCCGCGCCAGCTCCACCGGCAGCGCGTCGGCGGCCGTCTCGTCCAACGCATGCGCCTGCGCCCCCTCGACACCGAACGCCTGCCACACCGCCTGCAGATCAGACCACGTCGTCGTCTCGTCACACGACAGCGTCACCGTGTCGGCGTCCGCCAGACGGACGTTCACACCCGCCGCGCGCGCCGCGTGCCACAGCTCGGAGGCACGCCCCGGCAGGCGCACGGACACGGTGTCGAAGAACGCGCCCCCGCCCACCTCGAACCCGGCCGCCCGCAGCCCCGCCGCCAGCACCACCGCGTTGCGATGCACCCGCCGCGCGATCCCCGTCAAACCCTCCGGACCGTGGTAGACCGCGTACATCCCGGCGACCACCGCGAGCAGCACCTGCGCCGTGCAGATGTTGCTCGTCGCCTTCTCCCGCCGAATGTGCTGCTCACGCGTCTGCAACGCCAACCGCAGCGCCCGATTGCCGTGCGCGTCCTGCGACACGCCCACCAGCCGGCCCGGCAACTGCCGCGCCAACCCGTCACGCACCGCCATGTAGCCCGCGTGCGGGCCGCCGAAGCCCATCGGCACCCCGAACCGCTGCGTCGTACCCACCGCGATGTCCGCACCGAACTCACCCGGCGCCCGCAGCAGCGTCAACGCCAGCAGATCCGCGGCCACCGACACCAGCGCACCGACCTTGTGCGCCTGCTCCACGATCTCCGTCAGGTCACGCACCGCCCCCGACGCCCCCGGATACTGCACCAGAACGCCGAAATACTCACCCGGCTCGGCATGCGGAAGCACACCCGAGGCGAGATCCACCGGCACAAGCTCGATCCCGAGCGGCTTCGCACGCGTCTGCAGCACGGCCATCGTCTGCGGGAACACATCAGAATCCACCAGGAACCGCCGCGCGGCACTACGAGTCGCGCGCAGCGACAGCGTCATCGCCTCCGCCGCGGCCGTCGCCTCGTCCAACAGCGACGCACCCGACACCGGCAGCCCGACAAGATCCGCCACCACCGTCTGGAAGTTCAGCAGCGCCTCGAGACGACCCTGCGAGATCTCCGGCTGATACGGCGTGTAGGCCGTGTACCAGGCGGGCGATTCCAGCACATTCCGGCGGATCACGGCCGGGGTGAACGTCCCGTAATACCCCAGCCCGATCATCGACCGCAGAACCCGGTTACGCCCCGCCAGATCCCGCAGCTCCTGACCGACCTCCTCCTCCGAACGCGCCGGCGGCAGACTCAACCGCTCCGTCATCCGGATCGTCGCCGGAACCGCCGCCTCAGACAGCTCGTCCAGCGACCCGTACCCCAACACGGCCAGCATCTTCGCCCGATCCGCCTCCGACGGACCGATGTGCCGCTCCGCGAAGGGCACCCCCTGACCCAACTCGGTCAACGACGCAGAACCGGCGCCCGACACTGTTCCCAAACCCACGGCGGACTCGACCACGGTGCAACTCCCTGAAGGGTCCCACCCGGCACGCGACCGCCGCGCACCGGCTACTCCCCCTCTGTCGGGAAACCTGAGAGCTTCACCGGCCCGGTACGGGAAACAGCACCCGCCAAAACCGGCTTTCTCCTTCGGTGGAGGCCCCGTATCCGCCCCACGTCCACGGCGCGAACACGACCCCGCTTTCCAGAGTCGCCTGACCCGGACGGTCCTGAGGCCTGAGAGATTCCGGGGAGAATTTGCTCCTTCGGCGCCCCGCACCCGACCCGACCCCGCCTGCGCGGAACCGGACCGTCACGAGGACTCTCCCGTCCGGGGTGAACAGCTAACTCATACGGTACCAACCGAAACCGCCCCCCGGCCACGACCGCCCACCGGCCGCCACCCCGCGACCGCCGCCATAATGATCGCACTATGCCGCGCCGCTCCCCCGCCGAACCCGCCACCGCCCACACCCGCAGCGGACTCGCCCGCCTCATGCCCGACACCGACCACGCCGCCGCCTACCTGCTCACCGTCGAGGACACCCCCCAGTCCTACGTCGACCTCGACGACCCCACCCACCTCGAATTCGAGTACATCCGCCGCCTCGCCCACATCGCCGACCTCGCCTTCCCCGCAACCGCCCCGATCGACGCGCTGCACCTCGGCGGCGGCGCACTCACCCTCCCCCGCTACCTCGCCCACACCCGGCCCGGCTCCCGCCAACTCGCCGTCGAGATCGACACGACGCTCACCGAATTCGTCCGCACCCACCTCCCGCTCGACAAGCGCACCCGCATCCGCGTCCGCACCTCCGACGCCCGCGAAGCCCTCGCCACCATGAAGCCCGCAAGCTGGGACCTGATCGTCAGCGACGTCTTCGCCGCCGCACGCACCCCCGGCCACCTCACCAGCATCGAATACGTGCAACTCGGCGCGAGCGCGCTCCGGGAGACCGGCGTCTACACGGCCAACCTCGCCGACGGCGCGCCACTCAAGTTCTCCCGAGCCCAGGCGGCGACCGTGGCCGCCGTCTACCCGCACTGCGCGCTCATCAGCGAACCCGGAGTGCTCCGCGGCCGCCGCTTCGGCAACCTCGTCCTGGTCGGCGCGCACCAGCCGCTGCCGCTGCCCGAACTCACCCGCAAATCCGCCGCCGACCCGTTCCCCGCGCGCGTCATCTCGGGCGACGAACTGCGCCAGTGGATCGCCGGCGCGAGCCCGGTCACCGACGCGACCGCCGCCGACTCCCCCGAGCCGCCACCGGGGGCATTCGCCGTCTGAGCGTTCGCCGGCCGAGCGGCGCCATTGACGCGCAATCATCTGAATGATTCGATGAATCACATGAATGGCGAGCCGCAGTACCAGACCGGATTCGGCAACGAACACCAGACCGAGGCCCTCCCCGGCGCCCTCCCGCACGGCCAGAACTCCCCGCAACGCGCACCCCTCGGCCTCTACGCCGAACAGATCAGCGGCACCGCGTTCACCCAGCCCCGCCACGTCAACCGCCGCACCTGGGTCTACCGCATCACCCCCTCAGCCCGGCACCACGCCTTCCACCGCATCGACAACGGCAACCTACGCAGCGCCCCGTTCACCGAGACCCAACCCGACCCCAACCGCCTCCGTTGGGACCCGCTGCCCGCACCCGACACCCCCACCGACTTCGTCGACGGCCTCTACACCATCGGCGGCAACGGCGACACCCTCGCCCACGCGGGCATCGGCATCCACAACTACCGCGCCAACACCTCCATGCGACGCCGGTACTTCGTCAACGCCGACGGCGAGATGCTCATCGTTCCGCAGGCCGGCCGACTGCACATCCACACCGAACTCGGCCGGCTACACGTCGCCCCCGGCCACATTGCCGTCATCCCCCGCGGCATCCGCTTCCGCGTCGACCTCCCCGACGCCACCGCCGCCGGCTACATCTGCGAAAACTACGGCCCCGCGTTCACCCTCCCCGAACGCGGCCCCATCGGCGCCAACGGCCTCGCCAACGAACGCGACTTCGAAGCCCCCGTCGCAGCCTACGAAGACGTAGCCGAACCGGTACAGGTCGTCCAGAAATTCGGCGGCAACCTCTGGGCCGCCGATTACGACCACTCCCCACTCGACGTCGCAGCCTGGCACGGCGACTACACCCCGTACCGCTACGACCTCGCCACATTCATGACCATCGGCACCATCAGCCACGACCACCCCGACCCCTCGATCTTCACCGTACTGACATCCCCCAGCGACACCCCAGGACTCGCCAACGCCGACTTCGTCATCTTCCCGCCCCGCTGGCTCGTCGGCGAACACACCTTCCGACCCCCGTGGTTCCACCGCAACATCATGAGCGAATACATGGGCCTGATCCACGGCGTCTACGACGCCAAGGCAGAAGGCTTCCTCCCCGGCGGAGCCAGCCTGCACAACAGCTTCACCTCCCACGGCCCCGACGCCGAAACCTACGCCAAAGCCTCCACCGCCGCCCTCGCCCCGCAAAAGGTCGACGACACCCTCGCGTTCATGTTCGAAACCCGCTGGCCCGTCACCGTCACCCGGCACGCCCTCGACGCCCCACACCGCCAACCGGACTACGACAGCGTCTGGGACGGCATCCAACGCAACTTCAACCCCGCAGCATGACCGACGCGCGCCTCCCGCTCTGGTACCAGGTCACCGAATCCCTGCGCGCCCGAATACTCGGGCGCGCCCCCGACGAACCACTGCGCCTGCCCACCGAAGCCCAACTGGCCGCCGAGTACGCCGTCGCCGTCAGCACCGTGCGCCAAGCCCTCGCCACCCTGGAAACCGAAGGCCTGATCACCCGGCGCCGACGCCACGGCACCTTCATCGTCCCGAACCAGGCCCACCCGCCACTGCACGTCCTCGGCACCGTCGACACGATCCTCGCCCAGCAGGCCGGCGACGACGTCCGCATCCTGCGACGCAGCCCCGTCCCCACCCCCGCCGCCCTCACCGCGCACTTCCCCGGAGTCGAAACCCTCATAGAGTTCCAACGCCTCCGCCTCCAGGACGGCGACCCCCTCAGCCACGCGGAAAACCACATCCGACCCGAACACGCCGAGAAAATCGCCGACGAAGACCTGCGCACCTCCCCGATGACCAAACTCCTGCGCGACCGCGCAGCCCTCGACCTCGCCCGCATCGACAACACCGTCGAAGCCTGCCCCGCCCCGCCCCACATCGCAGAACTATTGCAAGTGGCCCTCGCAGCCCCCGTACTGCGCTCGACGAACGTCACCTACGACACCCGCGGCCACGTCGTCGACACGGCCGTCATCCACTACCGCGCCGACCGCTTCCAATACACCGTCAGCCTCGACCTGACAGGCAGTCAGCAGTAGTCAGTCCACGGTCAGTCAGCTCTCGTCGGTCCCGTCAGGCCACTTCGGCGACCGCCCGAGAGCCCTGAGAACCACCTCCAGCGACGACGCGGCACCCGCCGCCGAACCCGCCGAACCGCGCACCGGACCGAACGCCGCGCCCGGCCGTTCACGGTACGCGCCACCCGGCACCGCCAAGGCGATCCCCACCGCCGACTCGGCGAAGTCCCCGGGCAACTCGTAGTCCAAGCCGAGCGACCGGGCCACATCCCAGCCGTGCACGACCGCGTCGATGAAGTGGAATCGCACCGCCTGCGCGCCCGAAAAACTCGGCGCCGCAGGGATTTCCGGCAGCGCGAACGGCCTGTCGAGCGCACCGGGTTCATCGAACGCCCGCAACGCCTCACCAGCCGCCGCCGCGTACTGCTCCGCGTAGTCCGCGCCGACTCCGTACGGAGCCCAGTCGAACTCCGCACCGTTGCCGGCGGCCGCGGCGGCGAACCCGCGGTGCTGAACGGTCATATGCGCCAGCAGATCGCCCAGGTCCCAGGCAGCACACGGCGTGCGCCGCGTCAGGTCCTCCGGCCGCGCCTGACAAACCAGTTCCACGCAACGCAGAGTCGCCCGGCGGTTCAGTACGAGAAGCTCCATCTCATTCGTATGCATATGCTTATCGTCTACATGCACATACGATCTGTCAAGGGGTATCGTCAAGCCCGTGACCACGCAGAACCACCCGCCACGCCGCGACCTGGCCGCGATGCTCGTCCCCCTCGGCCGCGCCCTCGCCGCCGCCGAGACGCCGACCCTCGCCGCACCGGCCCACGGCCTGACGATGTGGGGCTACATGGTCCTCCTCCGCCTCCAGACCATGTCCGTCCGCACCCAGGCCGCCCTCGCCGCCGAGATCGGCGCCGACAAAACCCGCATCATCGCCGTACTCGACCAACTCCAGCGCGACGGCCTCATCCGCCGCGAACCCGACCCCGCCGACCGCCGCGTCAACCTGCTCTCCCTCACCCCCGAAGGCCGCCGCCGCTGCGACAGCGCCCAAGCCGCCATCCAGGCCAACGAGAACCGCATCCTCGAACAGCTGCAACTCCCCGCAGCCGACATCGAAGCGTTCCTGCGCGTGCTCGAGGCCCTCAGCTCCCGGGATCCGGACGAGTTCATGCCCGAATGAGACGCAGGCGCCGGCCCGTCAGCCCGCCTGCTCCCGATACCAGGCCGCGAGGGCGGCAATCACCGCCTGCAGCACTCCGGCGTTCAACGCCGCCTCGATGCTCCCGTCCCCGAACCGCTCCGATCGGACGACCGTCGTAGCGAGGCGAATGGCATCGGCCGGGCTCACCGCGCCACCGGCGTCCAGTGACGGCGGCTTCCGCTGCATCCAGTGGTACGCGGGCGTCACGGCACCGAGATCCCCCAAGACCCGACACGCCAACTCCACCCGCGCGCCGTACTGCGGATACTGCGTCAGCCAAACACAGTCGTCGTCCGCATGCGGCCGATCCCGGAACACTTCATCGAGCTCCAGGAGCGCACGCCAGGCATCAAATCGCTCGGTGTCCAACGCCGCGATCAGCGTGGCGTCGTCCGGGTCGCCGCCGTGAGTCACCCCGACACTCTAGGCCTCGCCGACGAAATCCGGCACCGGCGAGAAGTAGTTGTTGAGTCCCTGGCCGCTTTGGTTTTTCACCGATGCAGTGGGCTGAGTTCGGTTGGTGCTTCCGGCAGTCTGGGCCTGTTATTTTTCGATACACAGAGGACTCCCACGAACAACGGGAGGATACTCATCGTGGCTGATCAAGCCATCATCGCAGGTTCCGCACGCCCCGAGATAGGGGCGCGGCCCGGCTGGCCGCTGCAGCCGTTCCGGGCCGTGGCCACGCTCGCCGCGCCGGGGGCGATCCTGCAGCCGTTCCTGGCCGGGCTGTTGCTCAGCGGACCCTTCTCGGCGCTCAAGGCGCACGAGGTGACGGGGCTGGCAGCCGGCGGGCTCGCCGCGCTGGCGCTGGTCTCCGCGATCCTGTACCGGCGGGTGGGGGATGGGCCTGTTATCGCGCTGAGGATGACCGGCGGGTTCCTGATCGCCGTCGTGCGCCCGGGGCGTCGGGCTGCGGCAGGGTGCGGCAGCAGGCTGAGACTGCCGCACCCTGCCGGTAGGGCTACGCGGGCTACGGGCTACCAGGCCCGGCCGTGCGGGGTCGTACCGCGCTGGCCGCGCTGCTTGAGCTGGCCGCCGAGCGTGGTCGCCGCGAAGATCAGCGAGAGATGCGTGAACGCCTGCGGGAAGTTCCCCAGCTGCTCGCCGGTCGGGCCGATCTCCTCGCCGAACAGGCCGACGTGGTTCGAGTACGTCAGCATCTTGTCGAACGTGTACCTCGCCTGGTCCAGCCGCCCGGCCCGGGCCAGCGCGTCGACGTAGAGGAACGTGCAGAGGCTGAACGTGCCCTCGTTGCCGCGCAGGCCGTCCGGCGAGGCCTCGGGGTCGTAGCGGTGCACCAGCGAATCGGTGACCAGGTCCATCTCGATCGCCTCGAGCGTGGACAGCCACTGCGGATCGCGCGGCGAGATGAAGCCGACTATCGGCATGAACAGCAGCGAGGCGTCGAGCACGTCGCCGTTGTAGTGCTGCACGAAGGCCTGGCGCGACGTGGAGTAGCCGCGCTCCATCACCTGCCGCAGGATCGCGTCGCGGGCCCTGGTCCACTTGTCCAGGTTCGCCGGACGCGCGTACGTGTGCGCGAGCCGGATGCCGCGGTCGAGGGCGACCCAGCACATCAGCCTGCTGAACGTGAAGTCCTTGCGGCCGCCGCGGGTCTCCCAGATGCCCTCGTCCGGGCGGTCCCAGTTCTCGCTGAGCCAGTCGATCACCTCGGCGAGCGTCTGCCAGCCCTGATACCCGGAGATCTCGGCCAGCTCGCGCGACTGGGTCAGCGCCCAGATCGCCTCGCCGTACACGTCGAGCTGGAGTTGGTCGGCCGCCGCGTTGCCGATGCGCACCGGGGCCGACTTCTCATAGCCCTCCAGGTGGTCGAGCTCCTCCTCGATCAGCAGCGGCTCGCCGTCCACGCGGTACATGATCTGCAGCGGTTCGCGGCCGGTGCGCCTGCGGTCGCGCAGCCGGTCGGTGAGCCAGCGGCGGAACGCGTCGGCCTCCTCGACGAAGCCCAGTTCGGCCATGGCGCGCGAGCTGAGCGCGCCGTCGCGCACCCAGCAGTAGCGGTAATCCCAGTTGCGCTCGCCGCCGAACTGCTCGGGCAGGCCGAAGGTGGCGGACGCGACCGGCGCCCCGGTCGGCGCATACGTCAGCAGCTTGAGGGTGATCGCCGAGCGGTGCACCATCGTCTGCCAGCGGCCCTGGAACGCCGAGCCGCGCAGCCAGTTGTGCCAGAACTGGGTGGTGCGCTCGTGTTCCAGCTCGGCCTGCTCGATCGAGACGTGCTCGGGGATCCAGCCGGGGGCGGTGGTGTCGAGCACGACCGCGGCCGTCTCCCCCACTCCGAGGGTGACGGTGCCGACCACGTCCTCGCCCTCGCGGCGGAACGGAAAGGTCGCCTGCAGGTGCAGGTCGAGGTCGGGCCCGCGGAAGACGGCGGCCTGGTCGCCGCGCAGCAGCAGCTCGTTCGAGGCGCGGGCGTAGTCGAAGCGGGGCCGGCATTCGAGCACGAACTTCACGCTGCCGCGCACGACCCGCAGGATCCTGATGATCCGCCGGTTGGCGTTCGCCGTCTCCGGGGTGCCGAGCGGCATGAAGTCGACGACCTCGCCCACGCCGTGGTGCGAGAGGAAGCGGGTGACCAGGATCGCCGTGTCGGGCAGGTAGAGCTGGCGCACGGTGGACGTGCCGAACTCGAGTTCCGAGTCGTCCGCGCCCAGCCGGACGTAGCCGCCCTTCTCGTGGTCGACCAGCGAGGCGAACAGCGAGGGCGAGTCGAACCGGGGGGCGCAGAAGAAGTCCAGCACCCCGTCGGAGGAGATCAGCGCACAGCTCTGCAGATCGCCGATCATCCCGTGCTCACCGATCGGTGGGTAGCGTCGCATGACGGTGCCCTCGAACCTTCCCATTCGACGTCACTTTCCTCGCCGCACCGCACCTTTCGGTCCGTGACCAGGCGGTTACCCCCGTCTCACGCGGCGCGCTCCAGGGTGGACGATACGCCGTCGTACGCCGACGCGACGCACCGCTCCCGCACCCTCCACCGCCCGGTCGGCCCAGCAGGTCCGGCGACCTGCTGGGAGAGACACAGGATCTCTGGTGTGGTCACTCTAACGAGTGATTGCGGGATACTCGACCTCGTGGCAGCCCGGCACGCCGCGCAGATCCTGCGCGCGGAAGAAGCGCTGCAGCACCCCGGCGAGTTCGTCCGGGCAGCGCAGGTGCACCGGGTGGTCGCTCTCGCGCAGTCGGACGAACGCGGAGCCCGGGCAGGACTGGGCAAAGGATCGGCAGTCGCGCACGGTGGTGAACGAGTCGTGCTCGCCGACGCCGAACAGCAGCGGGGCGGCGGGCGGCGCGGACAGGTCGAAGCGGCCGGGGGCGAGCAGCCGGAGCGTGTTCTGCTCGTACTGCGCGGCCTCGAGCGGGCCGAGCGCGCGGAAGACGGCGTAGAGGATCCGTTCCACGGTGCCGCGCCGGGCGAGGCTGATGTGCGGATCCTGATTCAGCATGGCCTGCACCACCTCGGCCGCGAAGCGCTCCCGCAGCCCCTCGCGCAGCAGGCCGATGGTCCAGGTCAGCCGCGGCCGCATGGCGTGCGGGATGCGGCCCAGGGCGCCGAACAACGCGACCCGGCGGACCAGGTCGGGGTGGCGCTGGCCGAGCTGGTACGCGACGGCGCTGCCGTACGAGCCGCCGAAGACGTGCACCGCGCCGACGGACGCCGTGCGCACCGCCGCGGCCAGGCTGTCGGCGAGGAACCCCATGCCGAACTGCGCCGGCAGCAGCCCCGCGCCGCCCCAGCCGGGCAGGTCCACCGTGACGACGGTGGCGTCGGCGGCCAGCAGCGTCTCCAGCCGTCCCCAGCCCTCCTTGCGCTGCATCGCGCCGCCCACCAACAGAACGGGCGGCAGTGTGGGCGCCGGATTCACCAGGACCCTGCCGAGGGTCCGGTAGCCGCGATGTACGACCTCGTACAGGCGCTCGACCGTCAAGACAACCTCCTCATCTCAATAGATTTTCCTACGAGAACTCCGCCGTGAGAACGCGGTGCTTGTCCGGGGGTTACGGCTCTTCGCGCTGCCCATGCGTGCTCGGCGGCGGCATTCACCGGTACGGCCGCGTGCTGATGGGCCATCAGGAGGGGGTGGCGGGTGTGGGCGAACCCGGTTACGGGAGGGTCGTCCGTGCACTACCATGCCTCCGGGAGTCCGCGATTGGTGCCGCGAATCTCCGCAGGGGATCCGGTGGGAGGCGAGACGATGGCGTCGAGCGCACAGTCAATGCCCGAAGGGCGGGCGGAAGCACGGCAGGCCGCCGCGGAGACCGCGGCGACCTGGGATCTCGTGCTGGGCGCTCCGGCCCCGCCGGCGCCGGCGCTCGACCCGGAGATGCCGCACCCGATCCGCATGTGGGACTACATGATCGGCGGCAAGGACAACTACGAGTCCGACCGCGCCGCCGTGCGCCACCTGCTGAACGTGTGGCCCGACGTCATGCTGATCGCGCGGGCCGCCGAGGCCTTCGCGCACCGGGCCAGCGACTGGATCGCCCGCGACCACGGGCTGCGACAGTACCTCCAGATGGGCACCTCGATCCCGATCATGAACAGCTTCGACGGCATCGTGCGCGACGCGGTGCCGGACGCGCGCTTCGTGTACGTGACCGATGACCCGATCACCGCGGCGCACGCCCGCGCGGTGCTGGCGGCGCGCGCCCCGTCGAACCTGCTGCACGTGCTGCAGGCCCAGTTCCGTGACCCCGCGCAGATCCTGGCGCACCCGTGGCTGCGCGAACGGCTGGATTTCAGCGAGCCGATGGGCGTGCTACTGCTCGGAATGCTCGACTACACCAGGGACGACGCACGGCTGAAGCGCGCGCTCGAAGAGATCATGGAGGCGCTGGCGCCGGGCAGCCTCGTCCTGGTGCTGCACTACCTCGAGTTCCCCATCCCGCGCGTCGGCGAGATCGTGCAGTCGCTGCTCGGGGACAACAAGGCCGAGTTCACGCCGCGCTCGATGGAGACGATCGAGGAGATGGTGGCGGCCTACGAGTTCCTGCCGCCGGGCCTCGTGCGGATCACCTCGTGGAACCCCGATGGGCACGGTCCCGGGCAGGACATGGAGGAGCGCTGCCACATCGTCGGCGGCGTGATCGTGAAGCAGGAGTCGTAGCTCTTTTAGCTCATCCGGCGCTCGTGGCCCTCTGGATCAGCAGCCCGGCGAGGTTTCGGCCGACTCCGAGTGGCCGCCCGCGCTGACCGTGAAGTGGAACCGCGTGCCGCAGTACTTGCTGTTCGCGATCGGCACCGAGTACTGATACGTCTTGTTGCCGGACAGCGTCCACTGCTCGCTCTCGGAGGCGACCTGCTTCGAGCCCGAGGCGCCGTAGAACGAGCCGGTCACCGTCACGTCCCCGGTGCCCGCGGTATCGACCGTGATCAGCGCGGCGATCTGCGGTACCGCGTTGCTGCCGCCGAGCAGGGTGACGCGTACGGAACTGACCGTCGTGGTGTCGGGGACGGACGAGATTGCCGTGGACGGCGCGGCGCTGGGCGTCGGAGTCGCGCCAACCGTCTTGCTCGGCGTGGACGAGGAGGTCTGATTCGTCAGTCCGCCTGCCGCGGTGCCGCCGTTCGCGGCCGGAGCGGTCTTGCCGGCCGTGTGCGTCGCGTCGCCCGCGGCCGATGAGTGCGAGGGCGAACTGCTGAGCTCATAGACGGCCACCCAGCACAGCACGCCGATCGCGCCGAGGATCGCGCCGGTCTGGATGAGCAGGCGACGCTGGTGACGGCGCAGCCCGAGGCTGGTCGGGACAAGGCTGTCCGGCTCGTCGTCATCGTCCTCGCCGACGAACCCGAACGCACCCGGACCCGTGGCGGAGGTGCTGTAACCGTGCGAGCCGTGCGAACTGTGCGCCGGCGGCGCGTAGGCCGGATGGTTGCCCGGGGCCAGCGTGCGCCCCTGCGGCGGCCCGCCGAAGCCCGGCCCCGGCACCAGCGGACTGCGCGGCGCCGGACCCGCGGACGGCGGGAACACGGCGAGCGGCCCAGGCGAACTAGGCGGACCGGCGTGCGGCGGCGCGGATGGAGTGGGCGGACCGTTGGGGGCGGGCGAACCGCTTGGAGCGGACGGCGGCGGACCGGCGTGCCCCTGATCGTCGAAGTCGTACACCGGACGCCGATGCCGCGCCGAGGTGGCGACCGGCTCGACGTCCTGCTCCTGCCCCGCCGTCCCCTGCGCGGGTATGGACGGTTGCGCTATGGACGGTTGCGCCGCGGCCGAGCCCTGCCCGGGGCTGGTCGGCGGCGCGGCGACCGGAGGCGCGTCGTACGCGTCCGTCGCAGCACCCTGGTCCTGCCGCCGCGTCGGCACCGGCGGCACGAGCGGCAGCGGCGGCACTGGAGGCGCCGGCGGCGGCGGTATCGGTGGGAACGCGGGCGCATTCAGATCGTCGCCCGCACCCGTACCCGTCCCCGTACCCGCGCCCGACCCGTTCTCATTCGCGTTCTCGTTCTCGTTCGACCAGGGCCCCGCGACCTCCCCGAACACGTCCTTCGGCGGCCGCGGCTTCGGTCCGGTCGGCGGGAACGGGGGCACTGCGGCGGGTCCCCAGCGCTTCTCCTGCGCCACCCGCCGCGCATGCATCGCGGCGGCGGCCTCCTCGGCGGCGCGCGGCTCGATCTGGTCGAGCAGCCGTGCCCCGGCCGAGGCGAGCGTGGCCAGA
>NZ_DASZKT010000133.1:0-27671 GCF_035552695.1 Actinospica sp. | reverse complement strand
CGTCAGGCGATCCCGTCTCGGTGGAGGCGATGTTGGAGTCGAGCACGGCGGCCATAGGCATACGTGTCAGATCCTTTCGTTTCCGCAGCCGCTGACAAGGGTCACGATCGTCATCTGACAAGACCCGCCTGTTTCCTGCTGGCTTGACGCATGCCGATATGGGCATATGATGGCGGCATGGCACGAGCAGCGACGACGTCGGACGTCTTCAACGCGATCGCCGAGCCGCAGCGCCGGGAGATCCTGTTGCTGCTGCGGGCGGGTGAGCGGCCGGTCACCGCCTTGGCCCAGGAGCTGGGGATGACCCTGCCGGGGGCGTCCAAGCACCTGCGGGTGCTCCGGGAGGTCGGGCTGGTGCGCGACCGCAGGACGGGCAAGCAGCGCCTGTACGGCCTCGACGCCCGCGGGCTTCGCCCGGTTCACGAGTGGACCGGCGGGTTCGAGCGGTTCTGGAACGAGAGCTTCGACCAGCTGGACGCGTACGTGCAGGACCTCAAGCAGGCAAGTCAGGAGGAGTAACCGATGGCGGAGAAAGGACCGGACGCGCCGGCGCTGTCCGCGACGGCCGACCGCGAGATCGTGATCTCCCGGGTCGTCAATGCCCCGCGGGAGCTGGTGTTCGAGGCGTTCACCGAAGTCCGGCACCTGTCGCAGTGGTGGGGGCCGGAGGGGTTCAGCACCACCACGCGGGCGTTCGACTTCCGCGTCGGCGCGGAGTGGGTCTTCGTGATGCACGGACCGGACGGGACGGACTACCAGGAGTGGATCTCCTGGACCGAGATCGCCCCGCCGGAGCGGATCGCGCTGCTGCACGGTGAGTACCGCGACGACCCGAACGCCTTCGAGTCGGTCCTCACGTTCACGCGCGACGGCGCGGCGACCCGGATCGAGATGCGCGCCGTGTTCCCCACCAAGGAACTGCGCGACGAGGCGGCCGAGAAGCACCACGCGATCGAGGGCGGCCGACAGACCCTGGACGACCTGGCTGCCTACGTGGCCGAGATGCTCCGGAAGGGAGTCGAGAACTGATGGCCGGAAAGGTGTTCTTCAGCGTAACGATGTCGCTGGACGGGTTCATCGCGCCCGAGGAGCGCAGGGACGACGATGTGCAGAGCTGGATGTCGCAGTGGATGGAACTGCAGCAGTGGATCTTCCCGCTGCGGTTCTTCCGGGAGAACCTGAAGCTCGGCGAGGGCGGCGAGGAAGGGCGCGACAACGACATCGCGCGGGAGACGTTCGAGCGCACCGGCGCGAGCGTGATGGGCAAGCGCATGTTCGAAGCCGGCGAACAGGCGTGGCCGGACGAGGCGCCGTTCCACACGCCGGTCTTCGTCGTGACGCACGAGAAGCGCGACCCCTGGGAGCGGCCGGGCGGTACCGCCTTCCACTTCGTCAACGACGGCATCGAGACCGCGCTCGACCAGGCCCGCGAGGCCGCCGGCGACCGGGACGTCCGGATCGCGGGCGGCAGCGCGACGATCCTGCAGTACGTGAACGCCGGCCTGATCGACGAGTTCACGATCGCGCTCTCACCCGTGCTGTTCGGCTCCGGAATCCGCCTGTTCGAGGGCGTGGACGCGGCGCGCGTGGCCCTGAAGCCGGTCCACGCGGAGCCGACACAGCGGGTGACCCACCTGACCTACGCGGTCCGGGAGCGCTGAGGTCGAGACGGTTACCGCTCCCGGACCGCGTAGGTCAGGGGTCGACGGCGGCGGTGAAGCGGGCGGCGAGGGCGGTGACGGCCGCATGCAGCTCCGGGCCGCCCTCGACGGAGAATGGCAGGGGGATGTTCGCGAGCCATTCCTGGGCGTACATCGCGGGATTGCGGGTACTCCCGACGAGCAGGCAGCCGTCCCCCGATGCTGGCTCAAGCCGTCCCATCGGGGGACGCACCCATGGTGCCACCTCGTCATAGGGGGCGTGGAAGACGACGCGGGTGACGTGGCGCCAGCCGATGCCGAGGTTCTCCTCGACGGCTGCGACGGGATCGAGGTCGTCCGGCGGCTCGAAGGATTGCTCCATCTGGCGCACCGATCCGACTCGGTCGACGCGGTATGTGCGGATCGCGTCCGCGCGGTGCGAGTGGCACAGCAGATACCAGCGTCCGTAGCGAACGACCACCGCCCACGGATCGACCTCGGCGTCCCACTCCTTGCCCGCCTCGCTGCGATACGAGATCAGCACCCGACGATGGATCGCGGAGGCGGCGACGAGTGCGCTGGTGACGAGCGGGTCCGGGCGCGCCGAGTAGCGGTCGGGAGCGGCCGACGCGTGTTCGCGCAGGGCCGCCGCCTGCCGGCCGACGCGCTCCGGCAGAGCTCTGATGACCTTGCCGAGCGCGGTGCCGACGAGATCGTCCGCGCCGGGGTCGGCGGCCTGCGGCTGGCCGTCGAGCACTGCCATGACCAGGCCGAGAGCCTCGAGTTCGGTGAACACGACCGGGGGCAGCCGCGTGCCACGGCCCAGCCGGTAGCCGCCGTGCGGGCCGCGGACCGAGTCCACCGGAACGCCCGCCTCGCGCAGGATCCCGACATACCGGCGTACCGCGCGCTCGGTCACGCCCAGACGCTCGGCCAACTCGTCCGCGCGCACGCCACCGGCGGGGCGGGACTGCAGGAGCTCCAGGGTGCGCAGCGCACGGGCGGTGGGGCTCATTTCGCTCGGCACACAGCGAGGATATTCCGGAAGTAGATCGTCCGGAACCGCCTCTAGCCTCTTGGGCATGGACATTCTCTTGATCGGCGGACTCTGGCTCGACGGATCCGCCTGGAACGACGTCGTGCCCGAACTCGCGGCGCTCGGGCACCGCGCCGTGGTGATCACCAACACGGCCGCGACGCTCGACGAGCAGCTGGCGGAGGTGGTCGCGGCGGTGGACGCAGCCGACGACGCGGCCCTGGTCGTGGGCCATTCGGCCGCCTGCACACTCGCCTGGCTGGCCGCCGACGCGCGGCCGACTCAGGTCGCGAAGCTCGCCCTCATCGGCGGCTTCCCGAGCAGCGACGGCAAGCTTTTCGCGGACTTCTTCGAGATCAAAGACGGTGTGATGCCGTTCCCCGGCTGGGAGCCGTTCGAGGAGGACAACTCCGCCGCCGACCTCGACGCCCCCGCGCGCCGCGCCTTCGAGGCGACCGCCGCCCCCGTCCCCGAGGCGGTGGCCCACGGCGTGGTCCGGCTGAGCGATGAGCGGCGCTACGAGGTGCCGGTCGCGGTCGTCTGCCCCGAGTTCAGCGTGGCTCAGGCCCAGGACTGGATCGCCGAAGGACTGGTACCACAGCTCAGCAAGGCCAAGCACGTTGAGTTCGTCGATATCGACTCCGGGCACTGGCCGATGCTGACCAAGCCCGCCGAACTGGCCCGCATCCTCGCCGCCTTGGCCAATGCCGACGCTGTCACGGACGTTGACCCCGACACCGACGCCAGGACTCAGTAGCCGAGCTCGTGCAGCCGCTGGTCGCTGATGCCGAAGTAGTGCCCGACCTCGTGCACCACGGTCTTGGCCACCTGGTCGACCGCTTCCCATCGCGACCAGCAGGCACGCAGGATCGGCAGGCGATAGATCGTGATCCGATCCGGTTGGACTCCGGCGTACCAATGCCCGCGCTGGGTCAGCGGCACGCCCTCATACAATCCGAACAACTCCGGGCCGTTCACCGGGGACTCGTCCTCGACGAAGAACGCCAGGTTGTCGATGGCGCGCGCGAACTCGTGCGGGATGGTTTCGAGCGCGTCCTCCACGAGTTGCTCGAATTCCTCTGCGGGGATGTCCAGCATCCGTCTCACGCTACCCGGGCAGATTCAGTTGCCACGAGACCCCGAAGCGGTCGTTGACCCAGCCGAACTTCGGGCTGAAGCCGTAGTTCCCCAGCGGCATGAGCTCCGTGCCCCGCTCGCCGAGGGCCGCGTAGAGACGATCAAGCTCCGCCTCGTCCGCGCAATTGACGAAGAGCGAGATCGCGGGGGTAAAGCCGAACTCGTGCTTGGCGGGGCTGTCGATGCACATGTACTGCTCACCGGCGAGCGCGAACGTCGCATGCTGGACGGTCCCCTCCCTGCCCGGCCCATCCGCGCCGTAGCGCGTGAGGCTGATGACCTCGCCGTCTTCGAAGAGCGAGGTGTAAAAGGTCATCGCCTCCTCGGCATTGCCCTCGAACATCAGAAAGGTCGTGATCTTCTGCGGCGTCACGAGGGCAGTTTATGCCGCTTTCCGCTTATGAAGCGCGCAGCCGTGCGCGGGCGAGCGCGTCGACGATCAGCTTCGTGCCTCCGCGTGCACCGCGGCCGCCGTCTCGCGCTTCTGGGAGTCCAGCGGCACGACGCGGATCAGGCGCTTGAGTACGGCTCGGCTGCCCTCGGAGACCGAGCAACCAACCCAACTGCCGCACGCGGAGACCGGACCCAGCGGAACGAGGCGCCGACCACTTTCGCTCTGGAGGCGACAAACGTTCCGGGGCGTATCGCGCTGGAAGCCCCGCAGAACCGTCAAGCGCAGGCTCGGCGCCGAAGGCCGTCTACGACGTCGGCTCGCTCGTCTGACGCATCCGCTGTTTGCCGTGAATTCGGCTGGGCCAGCGCTGTGCTGCGTGACTCGGCTCTGGTATCAATGGCGATACGAAGGAGGTCCCGCATGCAGCATCGGCCCGCTTGGGCGCCGGACGAGGTCGACATTGAGCGGCCGTCGGTGGCGCGCATGTACGACTGGTTCCTCGGCGGCTCGCACAACTTCGCGTGCGATCGGGCGTTGGCGGAGCAGGCGATGCGTGTGTTTCCGGACGCGCCGTACGTGGTGCGGGCCAATCGCTCGTTCTTGGGCCGCGCGGTCACGGCGCTGTGCGAGCTCGGGATCGACCAGTTCCTTGATCTCGGCTCCGGGATTCCGACGGTTGGCAACGTGCATGAGGTCGCGTCGGCGGCACGGGCCGGGGTGAGGACGGTGTACGTGGACGCGGATCCGGTTGCTGTCGCGCACGCGTCCGCGCTGCTGTCGGGTACGCCGTCGGTGAGCGTTCTGCACGCCGACCTGCGGGATCCCGAGGCGGTGCTGCGGGACGCGGTGCGCGCAGGCGGGCTCGACCTGACGCGGCCGGTGGGCGTGCTGCTCGTGTCGGTGCTGCCGTTCGTGCCGGACAGCGATGATCCGGCCGGGATCGTGGCCTCGTACCGAGACGGTACCGTGTCAGGGTCCTACCTCGCGATCAGCCATGGTACGAACGACTACAAGCCGAAGGTGGTCGGCGAGATCGAGGACGTCTACGCGCGCACGACGCAGCCGGGTGTGTTCCGCGGCGCGGCCGAGGTCGGGCGGATGTTCGCCGGGTACGAACTGCTCGAACCGGGGCTGGTCGACCTCATCCACTGGCGGCCGGAGCCGGGGGCGATCGAGTCGGACCCGTTGGGCGCGGACGTCGCCCGCTACAGCTTGATCGGCGGAGTCGGACGCAGGGTGTGACGCTGCCGGACCGACCGGATATGACGCAGCCGAATGTGCGGCCGACGCGTGTAACGACACCGCGGGTAATGACGCCGAGTAACGTCGCCGCGAACGACGCAGCCCTCGCCGATCACGTCGCCAGCGCTAGCAGGTAGCCGGTTAGATAGCCGAGCGCGTTCGTGGACCAGTGCAGGGCCATGGGTGCGAGCAGGCTGCCGCTTCGGCGACGGAGTTCGCAGAGCAGTGCGCCCGCCGCGGCGGTGAAGATGACTGCGCCGACGTCGGCGAGGTCGGCGCCGAGCATGGAACGTCCGAAGACGGCGGTGAGCGCGGGCTTCTGCGTGGACAGATGCAGCGACGGCAGGATGTGCCAGAGCCCGAACAGCAGGGATGCGATGGTCGTGGCCCATGCGCGGCCGCACACGCGCAGAAGGACCGCGAGAAGTACGCCGCGAAACGCCACCTCTTCGAGCAGGACCGTGCCGATCGGAACGCGGATCAGCACCCGATCAGCGACTTGCAGGCCGGTGAGGCCGTTGTTGCGCTGGTCGGAGAACAGTTCACGGGTGAACGGCAGCAGCGCGCCCACGAGGTAGACCGCGGCGACGATGCCGATCAGCGCGAGTGCCCAGCGTGTGCCGCGTGCCAGGTCAGCGTGGCCGAGGCCGGCGTCGGCCCAGGTGCCGCCGGACCAGAACAGCACGCCGAGCAGCAGCGCCGCCGCGACCGGGCCGGTGAGCAGGCCCCACGCGGGCGCCCACCGGTTGTTCGTCAGATTCGCCACCACCAGCAGCGCCACGACGAGCGCGACGGCGCGGCGCGGCGGCAGGGTCCGGCGCGTGGTCGAGAGCGGTTCGGCCGCCGCCCGCGCACTCGACATGTTCCATGCTTGGCACGCCCGCGCACGGTCCGCAACACGGTGCGGCGTGTCGGGCGGTGCGTGTCGCGGCCGCCGGGCAGGGACGACGTAGCCTGAGCCGAAGAGCGACGCAAGACACTGATAAGTCCAGAAAGCCAGTTGATATGCAGAGCAGACTTCGGCGCACGCCGGTGGTGCGGCGCCCGCCAGGCTGGGGCGGCACGGTCGGCGCCGTGACCTGCTACTGCCTCTCGCTGACCCCGTCGCTGCTGCCGCGTTCCTGGGCGCTGCAGGTCCTCGCCGCCGGGGTGACGGCCGCCGTCGGCTACGCGATCGGGGCGGTGATCGGGTGGGCGTGCCGGTACTTCGGCGTACGGCCGTCGCGCGACGTGCGGCTGTGGAGCTGGATCGCGCTGGCGGTGCTCGGCCTGGGCGCGGTGATCTGGGTGACGATTCACAGCGTCACCTGGGAGGACGGGCTGCGGCGGCTGATGGGCATGTATCCGCACGTCGTGTGGTGGCAGTGGATGCTCGTGCCGATCGTGTCCGCCCTGCTCTGCTGGCTGCTGGTGGTGCTGGGGCGGTCGATCCGGCTCCTCACGCGCACCATCGCCCGCGGGCTCACGCGGCTGATGCCGGCGCGGCTCGCCATGGCTGCGGCGGCCGTGGTGGCCGTGGTCATCATCGTCGGCATCGTGCAGGGCTTCCTGGTCCGCGGCGTGCTGAGCGTCGCCGAGAGCGCCGCGTCGCTGGCCAACGGCTCGACCTCGGCCGGCATCGTGCGCCCGGAGCTCCCGACGCTCTCGGGCGGCCCGCAGTCGCTCGAGACCTGGGACAGCCTGGGCTCGAAGGGCCGCGACTTCGTGGGCCAGACGCCCAGCAGCGCGCAGATCGCCGCGTTCACGCACCGGACCGCGATGAACCCGATCCGGGTGTACGCGGGGCTCAAGTCGGCGTCCACGCTGACCGACCGCGCGAACCTGGCCGTGGCCGAACTGGAACGCACGGGCGCTTTCCGGCGCAAGGTGCTCGTCGTGTTCGCCACGACCGGAAGCGGCTGGATCAACGAGAACCTCGCGAAGCCGGTCGAGTACATGTATGGCGGAGACAGCGCGCTGGTCGCGATCCAGTACTCGTATCTGCCGAGCTGGGTCTCATTCCTGACGGAGGACGAGGCGGCCAACGCCGGGTCCGCGCTGTTCGACGCCGTCTACGCACACTGGTCCACGCTCCCGGCCGCCGACCGGCCGATGCTGCTGGTCTCCGGCGAGAGTCTGGGCTCGTACGCCACCGAGGAGGCGTTCGGCGGCCATGTGTCGGACCTGCTCGCGCGCAGCCAAGGCGGCGTGCTGATCGGCCCGACACCGGATAACCCGGTCTGGCAGCAGGTCACGTACGACCGCGACCCGGGCAGCCCGATCTGGCAGCCGATCTTCCAGCGCGGCATCGACGTGCGCTTCGCCCATCGCGCCGCGGACCTGGACTCGCCGCCGTCCGCGTGGGCCTCGCCGCGCGTGGTCTATCTGCAGCACGGCTCGGACCCGGTGACGTGGTGGCAGCCCGAGCTGATCTGGGATCACCCGCAGTGGCTCAACGCGCCGCGTGCGCCCGACGTCTCCCCCGCCTTCTCCTGGTATCCGTTCATCACCTTCTGGCAGGTCACCTGCGACCTGGCCGGGGCCGCGGGCGTCCCGGACGGGTACGGGCACAACTTCGGCCAGAACCCGGTCGCCGCATGGGCCGCCGTGACCCAGCCTCCGGGGTGGACGGCAGCCGACACCGCGAGACTCGACGCTCTACTGTTCGCGGAGGCGCAGCAGGCGTAGGGCGCAGTCGTCGGAGGGCGCAGTCGTCGGAGGCATAGCTGTCGGAGACGTGTGCGAAGATCCGGGAATGAGCAGCGAACGGCGCACACGATGACGATCCCCTCGGTGCCGCTCAGCGCGGCGGAATTCCCGCTGGTGCTGCTGCGTCGGATGGCCGACTACCAGCCGCAAATGGTCGAGAACGCGCGCACCCATCTCGGGTACGACGTCACCGAGATGCGCGCCGTGAACGCGACGTGGCAACGGATGCTGCGCGGCAGGCACTCACGCGGATCGTTGGGTCAGCTGCGTCGCATCCTCGGGAAGCCGGTGGAGGTCATCGAGCGCACGGTGGGGGACGCGGCGTGCCGCTGCGAGCAGTGGGAGATTACGCAGGACGTCTGGCCGGGGCTGCGTTTCGAGGCGTTCATCGGGCCGGGCGACATGCTGCTGAAGGAGCATCTGGTGCGCGCGCCTGGCGTGCCGCGGCCTACGCTGCGGAGTCTCAGTGATCTGACGCCGTGGTCGTGCGTGCTCGGGGATGCGGCGATCGCGTTCGGGCGGCTGCGGCAACTGGAGGGCTCAGCGCCGACGCGTGACCTGGCGCTGGTCGACGTCGATGACGGGACGGGGGTGAAGGTGACGGTCGCGACCGAGTTCGTGTACGGGCTGCTGCAGTCGGCGCGCAGATATGAGCCGCAGCTATGAGACCTAGATATGAGGCCCAGATATGAGCAGCCGGGGACATGACGGGTCACTGTCCTGAGTGGATGCGGCCCTGGGATCGCAGCTCCCTGATCAGCTCGCGGACCGCGAGGGCGCCGGACGTCGCGCGGGCGGTGACGGAGACGATGCGGCGGGGTGGGCGAGGGCTCGGGGCCGAGCGGGAGGACGTCCACGCCCGCCGGATGCCCGTCGCCGAGCGTGAGCCGCGGCAGGATCGCGAGGCCGACGCCGCGCGCGACCATCGAGAGCACGACGCCGTCGTCCGCTACGTCCATCCGCGTGCGCGGCAGCCAGTCCTGGCGGGCCCACCACGACCTCGTGTACGACGAGCAGTTCTCGGCCCAGTCGATCAGCGGAAGGCCTCCGAGTTCGGTCACTCCCTTCGGGCGGACCAGGTCGAACGGCTCGCGCAGCAGGTGGACGGCGGTGAGGCCGGGCTCTGGGTAGGCGTCCTCGGCGAGGGTGGCGATCGCGAGGTCGGCCCGGCCGTCCGCCACCTCGCCCGCCGTGCCGCGCCCGAGTTCGCGCACGATCAGCACCCGCGGGACGACGCCGGAGTGACGGGCCGTGAGGCGTTCGAGCGCGGGCGGCAGCAGGTGGACGGCGGCGCCGTGTTCCGGGCCGGTGGTCGTGGACGAGACGGTCGTCGAGGGCTTCGAGCACATGTCGACGCGTTCCTCGGCATGCTTCGCGGCGACCACGTCGGCAAGGTGCTCGTGCGCGCCGCGGACTAGAAATCTGGACTGGACGTCGGAACGAGTAGGCGAGGCTAGAAGTCGAACTGCGCGGTGGGGTTGAGGCCGTGGTTGTCGGGCGGCGGGGTGTAGTCGGGCGGGTAGGCGGCGTAGTCGATGTCGACGGGCGTGATGTCCATGTCCGTATTCGGCGGGACGGCCGCGTCGAGTTGGCTGCCGTCGTCGGAGTAGACCGCGTCGAGTTGGTCGGAGTTGTTCTCGACGTTGGCGGCGGTCATGCCCATCACCTGGAAGTCGGTCGTCGGCGGCAGGCCGTCGCCCGAGATGACGAGGAATCCGGTGCCGGTCTCGCCCACGCCGGTATAGAGCGCGGTATTGCCGACGTGACCGGCCGCGAGTTCGGCGGACGCCGCTTTGACCTGAGCGGCCGGGCCTTCGGCGCCGAGGTATCCCGCGGAATCCTGGAAGATCAGGCCGTCCTTTTGTAGCAAAGCTACGGAATCGAGCGCGGCGGATGACGCGGCGGACGCCGTCGGTACGGCGAGAGCGAATGCGAGGCCTGCAACAAGTAGACAGGAAAGTCTAAGTGACGGCACGGCGAGCCTCCTTTGATCGGATTCTTCCACCCTGGGTATCCGCGCCACCCCCACGCAACCGGAAGCACCCGCCGTGTCACCCGCACGGCGGGCCGTGCGACGCCGTGACCTCCATGATCTTTATCAAGATGCTGCTCCGTTCGGTTACGCAGACGCGTCGCTTGGCTCTACAATCCCGGAGAATCGCTGCCTTGCGATAAAAGCGGATCTTCTTGGGAAGGCACAACAAATGGATCTAAGTAAGATCGGTCGAACCGAACAGGTGTTATCGGCGGCCGGCCTCCTGTTGTTCATCTTCAGCTTCCTGCCGTGGTTCTCGGCATCGGTCGACATGGGGATCCTCGGGAGCGCCTCCGGACACGCCAACGCGTGGTCGGACCCGAGCGGCTTCATCGACTGGTTCCCGGTCCTACTGCTGTTGGTCTACGGGGTCGTGCTGGCGCTCCCGGCCTTCGGCGTCGAGCTGAACGTTCCGCAGCTGGCCAGTGGCGTGAACCGGGCCTTCATCGGGCTGGTCCTGTCCGCATTCGCCGTGCTGCTCTTCGCGATCCAGGGTCTGACCTACCCGAGCCTGCCGGCCGGGATCAGCGGCTCCGCCGGACCTTCCTGGGGCTACTTCGTCGCGCTGGTCATCGCGCTCGCGGCGGGGGCGCAGAGCTACCTCGGATTCACTCAGCAGGGCGGCTCACTCGCGGCCGTCGGCGCGGGCATCAAGGCGCGCACGCAGCAGTCCGCCGCCCAGCCGGAACCTCAGTCGGAACCTCAGCCGGAGCCCGCCCCGTTCGTGCCGCCGCAGCAGCAGCCCTTCCAGCAGCCGGAAGATCAGGCGGAGCAGCCGCAGCAGCAGCCGCCGGCACCGCCGGTCGGCTCCTGACGGCGTGACGACGGACCACGGCGCTCATACCGGACCGAGCGGTCACAGCAGACCGGCCAGCCGGTAGAGCACCAGGGATCCCGCGACGGCGACGTTGAGGCTCGCGCCGTGGCCGACCATGGGGATCTCGACCGCGACATCCAGCAGTTCCAGAGCCTCCGGTGGAATGCCGGTCCGCTCGTGGCCCAGCACCAGAACGGTGCGGCCGCGAGCGGGCGGCAGGTCGGCGAGTCGAACGGCCTCGTCGGCCAGTTCGGCGCCGACGACGAGGCTGCCGCGCGCACGTTGCGCGGTCAGCCAGTTGATCTGGTCACCGGTGTAGTGCACGCAGGTCGGCCTGCGCAGCGTGTTACCGCGTTCGAGGGCTTCCGGGACCCACGGATAGCGCGGCACGGCCAGGCAGGCTCCGACCGCGTCGCACGTGCGCAGCAGCGTCCCGAGATTCACGCCGTGCATGGGCCAGAGGGGCGCGGCGATCAGATGATCCCAGCAGGAATGCGCGCGCCGCCTTCGCTGCCCCCTGATGTCACCGCGGGACTTGGCCCGCACCGGCCCGGTCACCGAAGCGGGGCCGGAGCCCCCTTACGGACTATGAAATCACTCGTCTTCACGCAGTGAATGGTAACGGATCTCGCCGTTGTCCAGCAGGTGCACGGCCGCCTCCTCGGCCCCGGCGGCGTACGCGTCGGTGCCGACGTCCTCGGCCGTCAGGCGGCCGTCGGCGACCAGGCGGCCGGAGCGGGGGCCGGGGCCGTCGGCCCAGCGGTCGTCGACGACGTCCTCCGACTCCTCGTCCTCTTCGTCGTCGTCGGGCTCCTCCTCGGCGAGATGCTGGTCGAGGGTCTCGCCCTCGCGCGCCTCCGCCGCGGTGACGCCGTGCCAGTTCGAGGCGCCGTAGTGGTCCGGCGGTTCGATGCCGGTGTCCAGCGGATCGTCCTCGTAGTCGTCCGTGGTCAGATCGTCGGCGGGCTCGAGGACGCCGTCGTCCTCGGGATCGTCGTACGAAAACTCGTCGAACTCGGTCGTCTCACTCATCTTTCCTCCGCACCTCCAGCGAGTCGTACGCTGAGCTTCCCGTCCTCGCCCACGTCGGCGACGACAGTGTCCCCCGGCTGGACGCTGCCGTCGAGCAGCAACACGGCAAGCCGGTTGTCGAGTTCCGTCTGCAGCGTGCGTCGCAGCGGCCTGGCGCCCGACTCGGGCCGGTGGCCCAACTCGACGAGCTTGCGCTTGGCCGCGTCCATGACCTCGAGTTCGAGGCCCTGCGCGCGCACCCGGCGCCTGCTGTGGTCGAGCAGGAGCTCGATGATCTGGTTGAGATCATCCTCCGAGAGCACGCTCAAGACCACGATCTCCTCGATCCGGTTCAGGAACTCCGGCAGGAAGCGCGCCTGGAGCCGGTCCATCAGCTGGTCGCGGATCTCGTCCACCCGGCCCTGCCGCCCGAGGATCAGCTGCGAGCCGATGTTGCTGGTCAGGATGACGACCGTGTGCTTGAAGTCGACCGTTCGGCCCTTCGCGTCGGCGAGCCGGCCGTCGTCGAGCACCTGGAGCAGGGTGTTGAAGACGTCCGGGTGCGCCTTCTCGATCTCGTCGAACAGCAGCACGCTGTACGGCCGCCGGCGTCAGACCAGGCCCCGCGGACGGCGTGCCGCTCTCCCCCGGCAGTGCGGACTCGATCGCCTTCGCCACCTGATCCGGGTCGGCCCCGGCGCGGGTGAAGGCGGAGCGGGTCGGCTCGGCCGCCGTCGCCGCCCACAGCAGGTGCTCGGTGTCCAGATCGGCGCTGCCGTCCGCCTGCGCGCGCACCGAGGCCCGGGTGAGCAGTTCGCGCGCCGACTCGGTGAGCAGCCGTCCGATCGGCACGCGTTGCACGGCGGGCGGCGAGCTGGCCGGGGACATGCCGAAGAACCGGCCGAGCAGTTCGGCGAACGGATCCTGTTCGCCGAGTCCACCGAAAGACGACGAGATGGACATGGCGCTCACTCCTTCTCGGTTGTGCGGGCGACGCGTCGACCGTACGTAGGAGTACCGAGCCGACGCTGCCGGAGTGGGCCGATCGAGCGAACGCGGGCTACGCCGAGGGCGGAGCGGCGGGCCGGTAGACAGTGATGATCGCGATGTCGTCCTGCTGGCGCCCGCGCGAGAACTCCCGTGCGTCCTTGCGCAGCGCTTCGGCCACCCGCTCCAACGGTACGCCGCGCGCGGCCCGCAGGGCACGCTCCGGCGGGTAGAACTCGCCCTTGCGCGAGCGCGCCTCGCTCAGCCCGTCCGTGTACAGCAGCAGGCATTCGCCGGGCAGCAGCTCGAAGGCGTTCGGCTCGCGCGGGGTGTCGAGCAGGTCGCCGAGGCCGAGCGGCAGGCCGGTGGCGGCGAACTCGATCGGCACCGGGCCGCCGCGGCGGCCGAGCAGGATCGGCGGGAGGTGGCCGCAGTTCACGGCGAGCACCTTGGGCTCGCCGACAAGTCCGATGTGCAGCACCAGCGCGGTGGCGAAGCGCTCGGAGCGGCCGTCCTGCGCGGCATACGCGTTGTGCCGGACAAGGGCCGACTCCAGCGCGTCGACCACGTCCATGATCTCCGGCTCGCGGTACGCCGCCTCCCGGAAGGCGCCGATGATGCTGAAGGCCGCGCCGATCGCGGGCAGACCCTTCCCCTGCACGTCGCCGATGAGCACCCGGGTGCCGAACGGGCTGGCCACCACGTCGTACACGTCACCGCCGACCAGCTTGTCCTCGTCTACGGGTTCGTACACGCCGCCGACCACGACCTCCGGGGTGTGCTGCGGCAGCGGGGCCAGGATCTGCCGCTGCATCGCGTTCGCGGTGAAGCGCAGCCTGGCCATCTGCTCGTTGCGCCGGATGCGCCGGTGGCACATGAAGACCGCGGCGAACCCGAACAGCAGGGTGAGCAGCACCGTCAGCACCGCGTCCCGCTGGTGCGGCTCCGGGTAGTAGAGCACGGCGGCGACCGTGACGCCGAGGCTCCACGCGGCGACGAACAGCGTCTGCCGCACCGTCGCGAAACCCGCCATGATCGCGGGCAGAAAGACAAAGAGTCCGACGAGCCGGTTGTTCGAGCCCAGCACGACGCCGGTGCCCAGCACGATGGCCGTCAGCGTGACCGTCCAGGTCAGCACCGACACCACGGTGGGCGGCCTCGGCTGCACAGGGGTGCTCATAGTGCCCTAAATGGTACCCACTCGGTTCGGTGGCGGCCTACCGCGCCCATGTTCGGAGCGTTTCCAAAGCGTGACCGGAGCTTCGCGCCGTTCGGCTCCGCAAGCCTTGACCCGCCAAAATGTTTGCGCTATCAATTTCTCCATGCACTCCACTGGGAATGGTCGGGCGCCCGTCATGGCCGACGTCGCGCAGGCCGCCGGCGTCTCGCACCAGACGGTCTCCCGGGTGCTCAACGACCATCCCAATGTGAAGCCGACGACCCGGGAGCGGGTGCTGGCCGCCATCAGGGAGCTGGGCTACCGGCCGAACGTGGCCGCCCGGGCCCTGGTGACCCGTCGTACCCGCACCCTCGGCGTCATCAGCTTCAACACCACACTCTACGGCCCGGCGTCGATGCTGTACGGCATCGAGCAGGCCGCGAAGGACCTCGACTACTTCGTCGCGGTGGCCGCGCTCTCGGCGCTGGACCGGCGCTCGGTGCTGGACGCCGTCGAACGGCTGCGCGACCAGGCCGTCGAGGGCATGATCGTGATAGCCCCGCAGAACAGCGCGGTCAACGCGCTGTCCCAGGTCCGCTCGGACATTCCGCTGGTCGCGGTCGGCTGCGGAACGCACGCCGCGCTCTCGTCCGTCGCCGTGGACAACGAGGCGGGCGCCGAGCAGGCCACCTCCTTCCTGCTGGACCTCGGCCACCGCACCGTGCACCACGTGGCCGGACCCCGCTCCTGGCTGGACGCGCAGGAGCGCGAGGCCGGCTGGCGGCGCACGCTGCTCGCGCGCGGCGCGGCGGTCCCCGAGCCGATCTACGGCGGCGACTGGACCGCGCGCAGCGGCTTCGAGCTCGGCCGGGAGGTCGTCGATCGGGTGCGCGACGAGAAGGACCCGGTCACTGCCGTGTTCTGCGCCAACGACCACACCGCCCTCGGCCTGCTGCGAGCGGTTCAGCAGGCCGGGCTCAAGGTGCCGGAGCAGCTGAGCATCATCGGCTTCGACGACATCCCCGAGGCGGAGTACTTCGGTCCGCCGCTGACCACGATCCGACAGGACTTCGACGAGGTCGGGCGGCGCGCCCTGGCCACGGTGATCGACCTGGTGGACGGCGCCGCCGCGGGCGTGCCCGCGCCGCGCCAGGCTCCCCGGGTGACCGTCGGTCCGAGCCTCGTGGTGCGCGCCTCCACCGCCCCGCCGCAAGTGCTGTAGTTCAACACCTAGTCAGTAGAAGCGCAGCAGAACCCACGCCCCACCTCCGCGAACGACGCCGATGGGAACTCGACGATGAGCACCGACGCCGAACTTGTTAACGCTAACAATCCAGCTGTCGATGAATACGTGATCGGCGTGGACTACGGCACGCTCTCCGGGCGGGCCCTGGTGGTCCGGGTCTCCGACGGCGCCGAACTGGGCAGCGCCGTCCACGAGTACGCCAACGCGGTGATCGAGCGCGCCCTGCCCTCGAGCGGGGCGAGCCTTCCGTCGGACTGGGCGCTGCAGGACCCCGACGATTATCGCGAGGTGCTGAGGCGCGCGGTGCCAGAGGCTGTGCGGGTCGCGGGAGTTCCGGCCGATCAAGTCATCGGAATCGGCGTCGACTTCACGGCGTGCACCGTGCTGCCGACGCTGGCCGACGGCACTCCGCTGTGCGAACTCCCCGCGTTCCGCGACCGGCCGCACGCCTACGTGAAGCTGTGGAAGCACCACTCCGCACAGCCGCACGCCGACCGCGTCAACGCCCTGGCGCACGAGCGGAACGAGCCGTGGATCGGGCGTTATGGCGGCAAGATCTCCTCCGAGTGGGAGTACGCCAAGGGGCTGCAACTGCTCGAAGAGGACCCGGAGATCTACCACCGCGCCGATCGCTGGATCGAGGCGACGGACTGGATCACCTGGCAGATGACGGGCACTGAGACGCGCAACGCCTGCACCGCCGGATACAAGGGAATCCTTCAGGACGGCGCTCGCCCGAGCGATGACTATTTGACCGCGCTGAATCCCGACTTTGTCGATTTCACCGCCAAGATCGAGCATCCGATCTCCGCTCTCGGTGACCGTGCGGGCGGCCTTACCAAGGAAGCCGCCGCGTGGACCGGGCTTCCCGAGGGGATCGCGGTCTGCGTCGGGAACGTGGACGCGCACGTCACGGCTCCCGCGGTCAAGGCGGTCGAGCCGGGCCGGATGGTCGCGATCATGGGGACCTCGACCTGTCACGTCGTCAGCGGCCCTGGGGGCGGGGCGCCCGCGGACGTCGCCGGCATGTGCGGGGTCGTGGACGGCGGCATCATCGCAGGGCTCTGGGGCTATGAGGCCGGACAGAGCGGTGTCGGCGACATCTTCGCCTGGTTCGTCAACGGATTCGTCGGCCCCGAGCTGCACGCGGCGGCGATCGAGCGTGGTCTGTCCATCCACGAACTGCTGACCGAGCAGGCCGAGGCGCAGCCGGTCGGCGGGCACGGCCTGGTGGCCCTGGACTGGCAGAGCGGCAACCGCTCGGTGCTCGTCGACCACCACCTGTCCGGCGTGATCTTCGGCCTGACATTGGCCACCGAGCCGCACGAGGTCTACCGGTCGCTGCTCGAGGCCACCGCGTTCGGCACCCGGATCATCGTCGAGGCACTGGCCGCGGGCGGAGTCGAGGTCACCGAGTTCATCGCGGCGGGCGGCCTGACCAGGAACGCATTCCTCATGCAGATGTACTCCGACGTGCTGCGCTGTCCGGTCAGCCTGGCCGGATCCGAGCAGGCCCCCGCGCTCGGCACGGCGATCCACGCGGCGGTCGCGGCCGGGGCGTATCCGGACGTGCCGAGTGCCGCGCACGCCATGGGCAGCCTCGTCTCGGGCGCCTACCGGCCGGACCCGGACCGGGCCGCCGCCTACGACCTGCTCTTCGCCGAATACCTGACCCTGCACGACCACTTCGGCCGCGGCGGCAACGACGTGCTGCACCGGCTGCGCGAGATCAAGGCTGGCACCTGGAAATGGGCACTGTGACATCCGAGATATCCGAGGACGTACGCGCCGCGGTGGAGGCCGCGAAGGCCGACGTCTGCGCCCTGCACGCCCACCTGCCCGCGGCCGGGCTGGTCGCCTGGACGTCGGGAAACGTCTCGGCTCGCGTCCGCGGCGCCGAGTTGATGGTGATCAAGCCCAGCGGCCTCGAGTACGCGGACCTGACCCCCGAGTCGATGGTCGTGTGCGACCTGCACGGCAACAAGATCGAGGGCGATTACGCCCCCTCCAGCGACACCGGCTCGCACGCGTTCGTCTATCGGCACCGGCCGGACGTGCACGGCGTGGTGCACACCCACTCCCCCTACGCGACCTCCTGGGCCGCGCGCGCCGAGGCGATCCCCTGCGTGCTCACCGCGATCGCGGACGAGTTCGGCGGCGACATCCCGGTCGGGCCGTTCGCGCTGATCGGCGACGAGGCGATCGGCGAGGGGATCGTGCGGACCCTCGAGGCGAGTAAGTCTCCTGCCGTTCTGATGCGTCATCACGGGGTTTTCACCGTCGGGAAATCGGCGCGGGCCGCGGTCAAGGCGGCGGTGATGGTCGAGGACGCGGCGCGCACCGTGCACCTGGCCCGGCTGCTCGGCCCGGTCAACCGGCTCGGCGACGCCGACATCACGTCCCTGCATGACCGCTACACGAACGTCTACGGCCAGAAGGGCACGAAGTAATGACTGCGCAGACCCCGAGGACCGTGTGGTTTCTGACCGGGAGCCAGGCCATGTACGGCGAGGAGACGCTGCGTCAGGTCGCCGAGCAGGCGCAGCGGATCGCCGAGAAGCTGGACGCGGCCGGGCTGCCGGTTCGCATCGAATGGCGTCCGGTGCTGCTGGACGCCGACTCGATACGCCGCGCGCTCGTCGACGCGAGCGCCGACGACTCGGTGGTCGGCGTGATCACCTGGATGCACACCTTCTCCCCGGCGAAGATGTGGATCGGCGGGCTGAACGCGCTGGACAAGCCGCTGCTCCACCTGCATACGCAGGCCGACGCGCCGTTGCCGTGGTCCACCATCGACATGGACTTCATGAACCTCAACCAGGCCGCGCACGGCGACCGGGAGTACGCGCACATCAACGTGCGCGTCGGGGTGGCCAGGAAGACCGTCGCCGGGCACGTCTCCGACCCGAGCGTCGTCGCGCGGATCGACGACTGGGTGCGCGCCGCGCTGGCCCGGGCCGATCTGCGCACCCTGAAGCTGGCCCGCTTCGGCGACAACATGCGGGACGTCGCGGTGACCGAGGGCGACAAGGTCGAGGCGCAGATCCGGCTCGGCGCGTCGGTCAACACCTACGGGGTCAACGACCTGGTCGAGGTCGTGGACGGCGCCGATGAGACCGCGATCGACGCGCTGGTGGCCGAATACGAGGACGTGTACACGGTCGACGAGGCGCTGCGCAAGGGCGGCGAGCGACACGAGTCTTTGCGCTACGCGGCGCGGATCGAGGCCGGGCTGCGGCAGTTCCTCACCGAGGGCGGCTTCGGCGCGTTCACCACGAACTTCGAGGACCTCGGCGGACTGCGGCAGCTGCCGGGATTGGCCGTGCAGCGGCTGATGGCCGACGGCTACGGCTTCGGCGGCGAGGGCGACTGGAAGACCTCGCTGTTGCTGCGCGCACTCAAGACCGCGGGCACCGGCCGTCCGGGCGGCACCTCGTTCATGGAGGACTACACCTACCACCTGGAGCCCGGCAGGGAGCTGATCCTCGGCGCGCACATGCTCGAGGTCTGCCCCACCATCGCCGCGGACACGCCCTCCTGCGAGATCCACCCGCTCGGCATCGGCGGCCGCGAGGACCCGGTCCGGCTGGTGTTCGACGCCGCGCCGGGCCCGGCGATCGTCGTGGGCCTGGCCGACCTCGGCGACCGGCTGCGCATCATCGCGAACGAGATCGACGTCGTCGCCCCGCCGGAGCCGCTGCCCGCCCTGCCGGTGGCGCGCGCCGTGTGGAGCCCGCGCCCGGACTGGCGCACCTCCGTCGAGTCCTGGCTCATCGCGGGGGCGCCGCACCACACCGTGCTCTCCTCGGCCGTCGACCGCGAGGTGCTCACCGACCTGGCCGAGCAGCTCGGCGTGGAACTGGTGACGATCGGCGCCGAAAGCACCGTGCGCGGCTTCGAGAAGGAGCTGCGCTGGAACGCCGCGTACCACCGGCTGGCCCGCGGCCTGTAGAGACCGGCGCGGGCGACGGCAGGCCGCACTCCGCCGTCGCCCGCGCTACCCGCACCACCCACCCTCAAATAAATACTCGAAGGGCACTGATCAATGAGGATCAAGCGACACCGGACCGCCGCCGCTGCCACGGCACTGATATTCGCGCTGACCGCCGCCGGCTGCTCCAAGTCCGGCGGTGGTACGAGCAACACGGCGACCGACGCGGCCGGCACCGTTCCGGCGAACTGCCTCGCATCCCCGTCCGCGGCGGCTACCGCCAGTTCCGGCGGCAACGCGCTGCAGGGCAGCGTCAGCTTCAACAACGCGAACCTGACCGCGCTGGACGGCGCCATCGCCTGCGCGCTCAAGGGGCACGACCTTTCGAAGGTCAACATCGCCATGGTGGTCAACGTGGCCGCCGACTACTGGAACGCGGGCAAGACCGGCTTCCAGGCGGGCTGCTCCGCGGTCGGCCTGAGCTCGTCGAACTGCACCTTCTTCGCGCCGCCGGACGGCACGCTGACCGAGCAGGACTCCGAGCTGGAAACCCTGCGGGGCAAGGGGATCACCGGCTATTCGATCTCCGCGATCGACCCGGCCTCGGCCAAGAGCACCATCGCGACCGACGTGTCCAACGGCCTGTTCGTGCTCGCCATCGACTCGCCGCTGCCCGGCACCGAGGCCCAGGGCCTGTACCTCGGCACCCCGAACCAGCAGGCGGGCTACCAGGCGGGCCTGGCGATGAGGGCGGCGCTGAACGGCACCGGCGACGTGGCGGTCCTGGTCGGCTCGCTCACCGCGGCCAACGCGACCCAGCGCATCGCCGGCTTCAAGCAGGCGCTCGCGGGCTCGAGCATCAAGGTGACGGTCACCGAGAACGACAACCTGTCCGCCTCGACCGCCCAGTCGGACGCCGAGACGATCCTGGCCAACCACACCGACGTCAAGGGCCTGTACGGCGTGTACTCCTACGACGGCCCGGCGCTGGCGAAGGCCGTGACGACCGCCGGAAAGACCGCCTCGGTGAAGATCGTCTCCGACGACACCGACCCGGCGACGCTGTCCGCGGTGCGGTCCGGCACCATCTCGGCCACCGTCGTGCAGATGCCGTACTACCAGGGCTTCACCGGCGCCTACATCCTGGCCGCGGAGAAGGTCCTCGGCGCGTCCGCGACCGCGTCCCTGGTCAAGCCGTTCCTGGAGTCCGACGGCAGCACGCTGAGCTCCGGCATCGGCGTGGTGACGCAGGCCGACTACGCACAGTACGTCGCCCTCGAGAAGCAGCTCGGAATCGGCTGACGATGACCGTGGAACCGACTCTGGAAAGGTCGGTGACTCCTCTCGGCCGCGCGGTGATCGCGCGGCTGAGGGGGGTTCACAAGACCTACGGCCCGGTGCGCGTGCTCGATCTGCCCGAGCTCGATCTCTACGCCGGCCAGGTGGTCGGCGTGGTGGGCGAGAACGGTGCGGGCAAGTCCACGCTCATGGGCACGCTGGCCGGGTCCGTGCGCCGCGACGCAGGAGAGATCGAGATCGACGGGCACCAGCTCGCGCCCGGGTCGACGGCCGAGTCCGCGCGGCTCGGGGTGGCGCTGGTGTCCCAGGAGTTCCCGCTGGTCGGGCAGCTCTCGGTGGCGGAGAACCTGCTGCTCGGCCGGCGCCCCGCGGACTCGCGCCGCCGGGTCGTGGTGGACCGCGGGGCGCAGCGGCGCGCCGCCGAGGCGATGCTCGCCGCGATCGGCCTGGACCCGGCGTCCATCCCGGTGCGCCGCGCGGTGCGCGAGCTGCCGGTGCCGGCCCGTCAGCTGATCGAGATCGCCAAGGGCTGGGGCCGCGACCCCAGGCTGCTGATCCTGGACGAGCCGACCTCCTCGCTCGGCCCGGTCGAGGCCCGGCTGGTGCTGGACCTGGCCAGGCGGGCGGCCGGTCAGGACAAGGCGGTGCTGTTCATCGGGCACCGGCTCGACGAGGTTCGGGCGATCGCCGACCGGATCATCGTGCTGCGCAACGGCCGGCTCGTCGCCGACCTCGCGCCCGAGGAGGCGAGCGAGGACCGGCTGATCCGCGAAATGGTCGGCAACGAGGTCGCGCACAGCACGCCGAAGACGGCTCCGACCGGCACCCCGACCCTGCTGGAGATCTCCGGTCTCACCGCCGACGGGCTCGGTCCGGTGGATCTGACGGTGCGTGAGGGCGAGATCCTCGGCGTCGCCGGGCTGATGGGCTCGGGTCGCAGTCGGCTGATTCACACGATCGCCGGGGCGCAGCCGGCGACCGGCGGCTCCATGCGGCTCGGCGGCAGGCCGTACGCGCCGAAGAACCCCGGCCAGGGCACCGACGCCGGGATCGCGATGATCCCGGAGGACCGCAAGCAGCAGTCGCTGGTGCTGTTCGCCCCGATCCGGGACAACGTCACGATCAGCATCCTGCGCCGGATCAGCCGCCGCGGGATCCTCGGGCCGCGCAGGGTCCGCTCCGCGGCGACGGCGATCACCGACAACGTCAAGGTCCGCATGCAGTCCGTGGACCAGCCGATCGGTTCGCTGTCCGGCGGCAACCAACAGCGGGCGATCTTCGGGCGGGCATTCGCCGCCGGGCCCAGGCTGCTGCTGCTGGACGAGCCGACCCGCGGCGTGGACGTCGGCGCGAAGGCGGAGATCTACGAACTCATCGACCGCGCCGCGGAATCCGGCATGGCCGTGGTCGCGGCCTCCTCGGAACTCGAGGAGCTGCTGTGGATCTGCCACCGCATCGCGGTGATGCACCGCGGCCGGGTGGCCGCCGTGCTGGAACGGGCCGACGCGACCAAGGAGAGCATCATGACCGCCGCGGCGACCGGCCAAGCCGTCCAAACCCGCAACGAGCTGAACGGAAACCCGACGTGAGCGCCCCGACCCTGACCCCCGCCGACGCGGCGGACACCGCGGCCGCGCCCTCGGCCGCGGCCTCCCTGCTGCGCAAACTCGTCGCGACGCCCGAGGCCGGCGTGGTGCTGGCCTGCGTGGTGGCCTTCATCGCGTTCTCCTCCTCGGCGCACACCTACTACTCCACCGCCAACCTGCAGGTGATGGGCCGTGACCTGGCCCAGTTCGGCATCCTGGCGGTCGGCGAGTCCTTCGTCATCCTGACCGGCGGCATCGACCTGTCGGTCGGCGGCCTGGCCGGCCTCGCCGGAATTCTGGCCGGCTGGTTCAACGTCACCCACGGGATGCCCGGTCCGGTGGCCATCGCGGCGACCCTGCTGGTCTGCGCCGGCGTCGGCTACTGGCACGGCACGATGGTCAACAAGCTGAACGTGCCGCCCTTCGTGATCACTCTGGTTACCTTCACCGTGTGCAAGGGCCTTGCCCTGTCGATCACCTCGGGCACGCCGATCACCGGCCTGTCGAACATCTTCGGCGACCTGTCGCTGTACTACGCGGGGCCGGTGCCGATCCCGGCGCTGATCTTCGTCGGCGTGTGCGTCGCGGCCTGGTTCCTGCTGGAGCGCACCTACGTGGGCCGGCAGATCTACGCGGTCGGCGGCAACGCGGAGGCCGCGCGGCTCGCGGGCATCCCGACCCGCCGCCGGGTGACCAGCACCTACGTGATCAGCTCCACCCTCGCGGGCCTGGTCGGAATCCTGATCATCGGCCGGCTCGGCGTGGCCGACCCGTCGGTTGCCGGCTCCGGCTACGAGCTGACCGCGATCGCCGCGGCCGTGGTCGGCGGCGTGTCCCTGTTCGGCGGCGAGGGCCGGATCGTCGGCATCGCGGCCGGCGCCATCCTGCTCGAGTTCATCTCCAACGGCCTGCTGGCCCTGAACGTGAACGAGTACTACCAGACCGTCGCGCAGGGCGTCGTGCTCGGCGTCGCGATCCTGGCGGACCGGATCAGGGCCCAGTACTTCGGCGGCAACAGACGCTGAGGCAGGTAATACCCGCACATCAACTGAATACTGTCACGCCTCAAACCACCACAAGCGACAAAGAGGTCTGCTCATGGCTGGATCGATAGCAGGACAGGAATACCCCTCCGCGCCCGGCGCCGTCGGCGTGCGGGGCGGGGAGGGCGGGCAGGTCGAGCGGCGGTCCGTGCTGCGGGCGCTCGGCATCGGCGGCGGGACGGCGCTGGCCGCCTCGGCGCTGGCCGCGTGCAGCAGCTCGCGCGGCTCGAACTCGTCCGGCAGCATCGGCGACTTCCCGAAGACCTCGGCCTGGAAGTTCGCCTTCGTCAACCACGTGACCACCAACTCGTTCTTCGCACCCACGCAGAGCGGGATGAAGGACGCCGCGAGCCTGCTCGGCCTGGCGACGCCCACCTGGACCGGTTCGGAGAACGGCGTGGTCTCCGAGATGGTGAACGCCTTCGAGACCGCGATCTCCGCCAAGGTCGACGGGATCGCGATCCCGCTGACCGACTCCAACGCGTTCGTCGCCCCGACCAAGGCGGCGCTCGCGGCGGGCATCCCGGTGATCGCCTACAACGCCAACGCCACCGGCAACTACGCGCTCGCCTATGTCGGCCAGGACCTGTACCAGTCCGGGTACCAGATGGGCGAGAAGATCGCCACGCAGGTCACCTCGGGCACCATCCTGGTCGGCATCTCGCAGCCGGGCTCGCTCAACGTGCAGCCGCGCCTCGACGGTCTCAAGGCCGCGCTCGCGGCCAAGTCCCCAGGTGTGACCGTGCACACCGTGGACACCGGCGCGGCGCAGGCGGACGAACTGTCCGCGATGGAGTCCGCGTATCAGGGCCAGAAGGCGGCCAAGGGCATCTACGCGGTGGACGCGGGCTCGACCGCCTCGATCGCGCAGATGATCACGAAGTACGGCATCAAGGGCCAGGTGCACGCGGGCGGCTACGACCTGCTCGCCGACACCATCACCGGCGTGAGCTCCGGCGCGATGGACTTCACCATCGACCAGTCGGCCTACCTGCAGGGCTTCCTGCCGGTGCTGTACCTGTTCATGTACCGGATGACCGGCTCGCTGGTCTTCCCGCCGGCCACCGACACCGGCCTGACGTTCGTCACCTCCGGCAACGTCAGCCCGTACGCGAGTTCGAAGAGCTGGATCGAGGGCGGCGCCAACCACGCCGTCGTCCCGATGCCCAGCGCGATCAGCCTGCCCGCTCCGTCCACCGTCCAGAGCTGACTAGGGCGTGTTCGTATGGCACAGCAAACGTTCGGCAAGGCTCTACTGCGGCGCCGCGAGCTGAGCATCGTGCTCGTGACGGTCGCCGCGTTCCTGTACTTCTCGCTGGGAAGCTACGGCTCGGCGTTCAACACCACGAACAACTACCACATCATCATGCAGTACTTCGCGCCCTGGGCGATCATCGCCGCGGGCGAGTCGCTGCTGCTGATCTGCGGCGAGATCGACCTGTCGGCCGGTTTCACCTACACCTTCGTGCCCTTCGTCATGATGGCCTTCTACAACCAGGGCCTGGACGTCCCGCTCTCGCTGGTGCTGGCGATACTCGTGTCGATGGGCATCGGGCTCGTCAACGGCCTCATCCGTACGGTGTTCAACCTGTCCTCGTTCATCACGACGCTCGGCATGGGCTTCTTCCTCGAGGGCATGACGTACATCCAGTCCAACGCGGAGCCGACTCCGCCGCCGCTCACCGGCACGCTCGCCGACGTGCTCGGCGGCTGGCGCTGGTCCGAGCTGGTCTGGGCCCTGATCATCATCGCCCTGATGCAGGTGGCGCTGTCGTACACCAAGTACGGGGTGTACGCGCAGGCCGCCGGCGGCAACCCGCTGAGCGCGGCGGAGTCCGGCATCAAGGTCAGCCGCGTCAAGGTCGCCACCTTCATGCTGACCAGCCTCTTCGCCGGGCTAGCCGGGATCGTGGACCAGGTGCGGGTCGGCTCCTTCGACCCCACCAGCGGCGGCTCCCAGATGATGTTCATGGCCGTGGCGGCGGCGGTCATCGGCGGCACGGCGCTGCTCGGCGGCTCCGGCACGGTGGTCGGCGCGCTGTTCGGCGCCATCCTGCTGGCGATCATCCAAAACGGCTTCACCTTGACCGGCGTCAACGCCTACGCGTTCGACGTCGTCATCGGCGTGGCCGTGGTCGCGGCGATGCTGCTCAACGTCTACATCTCGAACCTGCGAAGGAAGTACCTGCGATGAGCGAGGAGGACGCGAACACCCCGGTCACATCGGAACCCGGTCAGGAAGCCCTCCGCGTAGAGGGCATCTCCAAGCGCTTCGGCCCGGTCACCGCGCTGCGGGACATCAACCTGCACGTGCGCGCGGGCGAGGTCCTGGGCCTGCTCGGCGACAACGGAGCAGGCAAGTCCACGCTGATCAAGATCATCACCGGTTTCCATCGCCCGGACTCCGGCAGGATCCTGATCGGCGGCGAGGAGGTCCCGCTGCGCTCGGTCGCGCACGCGCGCTCGCTGGGCATCGAGACCGTGTACCAGGACCTCGCGCTGGTGGACGAACTGCCGGTGTACCTGAACTTCTTCCTCAACAAGGAACTGACCGTCGGCCCGTTCCTGCGCCACGGCGCCATGAAGCGGCAGGCCGTGCGGGCGCTGGATGAGGTCGGCATCAACATCCCCTCCGTCGGCGCCGAGGTCAGGGCCCTGTCCGGCGGCCAACGCCAGGCGATCGCCGTGGCCCGCGCGGTCAACACGGCCGCCAAGGTCCTGCTGCTCGACGAGCCCCTCGCCGCCATGGGCGCCCGTGAAGGCGGCCAGATCCTCCGCCTGATCGACCGCCTGCGCCAGCGCGGCGACCTCGCGGTCATCCTGATCGCACACAACTACAGCCAGGTCATGGACGTGTGCGACCGGGTGAACCTCCTGCAGCACGGCGAGATCACCTTCGACCGACCGACGGCCGAGACCTCGGTCGCCGAACTACTCGAACTCGTACACGCCGAGTACCGCACGGCGTCATAGCGGGGACCGCAAGCAGGACCGGGCCGGTGGAGTGGAGTGACCGGCCCGGTCCGCCATGTCGAAGGACTCTGAGGGAAGCCGGCGGCACTCCCTGCCTCAGCGCGGTCAGCTGCTGAAGACCTGCAGTTCGGAGAGTTGTCCGGCCGGCCAGCCGGTGTTGGCGGTGAAGGTGAGCTTCACGTAGCGGACCGTGGAGGCGGTGAAGGTGGCGGTGGCGGTGTTGCTGGAGGACGGGTTGAAGGTGTAGCCGGTCGAGGCGGCCAACGTCGAGTAGTTCGAGCCGTCGGTGCTGCCCTGGATCGTGATCGTCTGGGTGCGTGTGGACCACGAGGTGGACGGCGGCAGGTCCATCACGACCCTGCTGACGCTCACCGATGAGCCCAGGTCGACTTGGATCCACTGCGGCAAGGCGTTGTCAGTCGACTCCCAGTAGGTGCTCGTGTTGCCGTCGACGGCGTTCGCGGCGACGTAGCCCTGGGTGGAGCCGCTCGCGCTTGTCGCCTTGTTCAGCGCCAGGTTCGAGTTCGCCGGCGCGGCCGACGTCGTGACAGACACCGTGTTCGACGCGGCGGAGACGTTGCCCGAGGAGTCGTGTGCGGTGACGGCGAACTGGTACGTCGTCGAGGCCGACAAGCCGCTGACCGCATACGAGGTCGAACTCGTCGTGCCGACGGTAGTCGTGGTCGAACCGTTGATCTTCTCGACCGTGTAGCCGGCCACGCCCGCGCTGCTCGTCGACGCGGTCCACGAGAGCGCGACGCTGTTGTAGGTCACCGAGCTGCTCTGGAGGTTGCCCGGCGCGGTCGGCGGCTGCGAGTTCGAGCCCGAGGTGGCCGCGTAGACCTGGAACTCGGAGATCTGTCCGGCCGGCCACGCCGTGTTCGCCGTGATGTTGAGACGCACGTACCTCGTCGTGATCGTCGGCAGCGCGATGGTGACGCTGTTTCCGGTGGACGGATCGAACGTGTATCCGGTGGCTGCGACGATCTGGGTGAAGGTCGAATTGTCGGTGCTGCCAAGGATCTGGATCGTCTGCGACCTGGTAGACCACGAGCTCGCCGGCGGCAGAGTGAGCGTGATGCTGCCGATCGAGTACGTCGTCCCAAGATCGACCTGGAGCCACTGTGGGAAGGCGTTGTCCGTCGACTCCCAGTAGCTGGTGGCGTTGCCATCGACGGCGTTGGACGACGGGTAGCCCGACGTTGAGCCGCTCGCACTCGTCGCCACGTTCAGTGCCAGGTTCGAGCCGGGCTGCGGTCCGCCGCCTCCGCTGACGACGGGCTGGGTCGGGCGCACGCTCGTCAGGGCGATTTGGCCTTTGAGCATTTTGCCGCCGTCGCCGGTCAGGCGCATGTAGTAGTCGGCGGAGCAGGCGGTGCCGTCTTCGTCGAGGGACAGCAGGCCGGAGTTGGTGGGGACGGTGGCTTGGGTGGGGGTGGTGTTGAGG
>NZ_DASZKT010000132.1:0-6425 GCF_035552695.1 Actinospica sp. | reverse complement strand
CCCCGCGTCCTTGGTCGCCGTGCGCTGGGCGTCGTTGAAGTACGCCGGAACCGTGATGACCGCCTCGGTCACCCGCTCGCCGAGCTGCTTGGAGGCGTCCTCGGCCAGCTTGCGCAGGACCAGCGCGCTGATCTCCTCGGGGGCGTACTGCTTGCCGCGCACGTCGAAGCGGGCCGTGCCGCCCGGCCCCTCGACCACGTCGAAGGTGACCGCCCTGACCTCGTCGGCCACCTCGTCGAAGTGGCGGCCGACGAAGCGCTTCGCGGAGTAGATGGTGCCCTTGGGATTGAGAATCGCCTGGCGGCGGGCCAATTGCCCGACCAGGCGCTCTCCGTTGTCGGTGAAGGCGACCACGGACGGCGTGGTCCGGGAGCCCTCGGCGTTCGGGATGACCGTCGGCTCACCGCCCTCCCAGACCGCGATCACCGAGTTGGTCGTGCCGAGGTCGATGCCAACCGCCTTCGCCATGAGCTTCTCCTAGACCGGAAAGGCACCGGCGAGCCGCGCCGTCGACCACCGACTTCGCGTCACGTCGATACGGGCGAAACCCCTCAAATACGAGAAATCCCCTTCGCTTCAAGTCCTATCACCGGTGGTGCCTTGCCGCGACCCGGACCGCGTCGGGTGCACCGCTTACCCGCGGCGGCCGATGCCCAGGTCGCGCGGGGTGGGCGGCCCGGAGGCGGCGCGTCGGCCATGCCCGATCAACGCCTGGACACGGATGTCGGACCGATACGTAATGCCCGCGCCACTCCCTGGATTGCTCTACGAACGCGGCGGCAAGCGACGGGAGAGGCGATCGTCATGGGATCTCTCGAAGAAGTCAACGATCTGCGGGATCGGCTCGAGCCGGCCCGGGAGTTCGGCGAGGTGCGCGACATCGGCGGCGCCCGCCGGGACCGCCCTGACCGACAGCGGCCGACAGAAGGTCGTCGAGAGCGCGCCGGAACACGTCGCGCAGGTCAAGCGGCGACTCAGCCCGAAGACCCGCCGGTGAACTTCCAGGCCGCCAAGCGAAGGCCGGGAGCCGTCGCCGAATTGGGGCCGTAGTTGTACGGCAAGGCGATCGCGTGGCCGCCGATCGCGAGCACGTTTCCCGGACCGAGCGCCTCGGAGTACGACTGGGTGAACCGCAGGTTCTTGACCGGCCGCACGATATCTCCGTTCTCGATCAGCCATGTGCCGTTGCGCGTCAGGCCCGTCATCACCACGCGGCGCGGATCGAGGCAGCGCGTGTAGAAGTGGTCTGTGACGAGGAGGCCGCGCTCGACCTGGGCCACCAGCGCCTGCACCGACGAGTTGGACACCGGCCCCTCGACCTCGACCTCGCCTGGAGCCGATCCGGGCGACGGCTCCAGGCGGATGTTGTTCGGAGACATGCCGAAGGAGGCGCTACCGTCCTCGGCGAAGCCGTTGCTGGCGATGCCGGCTTCGGCTGCCGAGCGCCGGTCGTAGGCGGCGCCGCGGCTGACTCCGTTCTCGACCAGGACCAGGCGGCTGCGCGGTGTGCCCTCGCTGTCGAATGGGAGACCGGCGGCGAAGGCCGAGACGCCGTCGTCGACCAGGGTGATCGAGGCGTCCATCTGCTGCCTGCCGAACTCCAGGAAGGACTGGCGTTCGTTGACGAGCTTGCCGTTGAATCCGTAGCTCCCCAGGCAGTACAGCACGTCCGCGACCGCCGTCGGCTCCAGCACGACCTCGTATGCACCCGGCTCGATCTCGACCGCGCCGTCCCACGCACGCGCCTTGGCGGCGGCTCGCGCGCCGTGGACCGCGCCGTCGATGTCGGCGATCCGCCGCGACGCCTGGCGCGTGACTCCGTCCGACAGCGACGCGGTCTTCGCGATCGCATCGAGAGCGGCCTCCGTGCACGACCCCGACGCGGCTTGACCGGCCGAGTTCGCGTAGGCGGTGATCCAGTATCGCGTCCGGAAGTACCCGGCCGCCGTGAGATCCTCGACGGCTTCGATGTAGTCGCGCACCCGCGAAGCCCGGTCGGCCGGCGACGCCTCGATGATCGCCTGGTCGACGTCGTGGCTCGGCAGCACCGGCGTCGGCCCGATGAGCCCCGGCCAACCCGGGTCCAGCGGTGAGACCTTGGCCGCCGCGACTGTCCGCTCCACCATCTCCCGCAGCGCGTCCGTCCCGACCAGCGTCGACGACGCAGACGTCGTGCGGCCCTCGCTGTGGATACGGAGCTGCACCCCCGTCGTGGTGTCAGCGACGTTCTGGTGGATGTACGAGTTGGCGAAGCGCGTCAGCGCCAGCGCGACGCGGTTCACCGACACGTCCACGTCGGCGGACGGCCCCGCCGACGCGCGCGCGAGCTCCAGCACGCGCGAGGCGAGTTCGAGCTCTGTCTCGGTCTGCACGCTCATCCGCGCACTCCCACTCGGACGTTGGTGAACCGGGCCGGCGCGGCGGGGTGGCCGGTGTGCCCGGTCTGGCCGGGCTGGCCCTTGCCGCAGTTCGGCGTGCCCCACGGGACGATCTCCGAGGACAGCATGTCCATCGACGCCCAGAACTTCGGGCCGATGCCGGTGTAGGTGGGGTTCTTCAGCATCCGGCCGAGCTTGCCGTTCTTGATCTCGTAGGCGATCTGGCAGCCGAACTGGAAGTTGAGCCGGCGGTCGTCGATCGACCAGGACCGGTTCATGTCCATGTAGATCCCGTCGTCGGTGGCCGCGATCATCTCCTCGAGCGTGTGCGGCCCCGGCTCGAGACCGACGTTGGTCATGCGCACCATCGGCAGCCGGGACCAGCCGTCGGCCCGGACGCTGCCTGCGTAGTCGAGCCCTGCGACGGCCGCGCTCTCGCGCCCGGCGAGCACGCCCTTCCAGATGCCGTTGCGGACCGCGTCGCGCTTGTGCGCCCTGGTCCCCTCGTCGTCCCAGCCGAACGAGCCGAGCGCGCCGGGGTAGGTCGGGTCGATGACGATGTTCATCAGCTCCGAGCCGTACTTGAGGCTGCCGAGCTGGGACAGGTCGAGCCACGAGGTGCCCGCGTACGCGGCCTCCCAGCCGAGAATGCGGTCAAGCTCGATCGCGTGGCCGACGGACTCGTGGATCTGCAGGGCCATCTGCTCGCCGCCGATGATGACGGTCGTCTCCCCCGCCGGGCACTGCGGCGCGCGGGTCAGCGCACGGGCCTCGTCGGCGATGCGGGCGGCCTGCGCGGCGACGTCCGTCTCCTCGACGAGCTCCCAGCCGCGGGTCCCGAACTGGCCGCGGCGCGACGGGTACGAACGCACCTGCGTCTCGCCGTCGCCGATCACGGTGGCGCTGATGGCGGCGCCGCACTCGCGGACGTGCTGGTCGATGCGGTGGCCCTCGGACGAGACGAACCACTTGCGGGTGTCCCAGATGTCGTAGGAACCGGTGGCGATGTCCGCGCCCTGCTTCCGCATCTCGGCGGTCGCGGAGGTGAGCAGGTCGCCCTTGTCCGACAGCGGCACGGACAGCGGGTCGATCAGGCACTCGCTGGCCCAGGAACCGACCTCGGGATCCGACCGAATGAGCGCGTCGCGGTCGGAGCGGCGGTTCGGGACGGTCGCGGAGGCCGCGGCGATCTCGGCGGCACGGACGCCGGCCCGTCGGGCTTCGGCGTCGTCCAGATCGGGGACGCCGAAGAAACCCCAGCAACCTCCGACCAGCGCACGGACACCGACCCCGGCGCTCTCGCGCTGCGTCAGGTCCTCGATGTCGCCGTTGCGGGCGGACATGGACTCGAAGCGGCGGTGCATCACTCTGGCGTCGGCGTAGCTGGCGCCCGCTGCCAGCGCCGCTTCGACAGCGGCATCGGCGGCGTCGAAATGTGTCATGAGCCTGAGCCTATTGCATGACTTACCGCTCCGCTATCGACCGTGCCGGCGAACCGCCGATCGCCCGTTCACCGGCCTCCCGCGATGGCGCTCGGGTCCTGATACACCCGGTCCAGGGCAAGGTACGCGCCGCCGCGGCTCGGCGCGGTGAACCCGAGCGTGGACAGCAGGACCTCGCAGCCCCCGGCGTCCGGTGCCATCACCCGCCTGCTCACCCCCGCGCGCACGCGGTCGATCAGGTACGCCCCGAGGTGGGCGAAGTATCCGCCGAGGACGACGGCTCGCGGGTTGAGCACGTCGGCCAGCAGGGCGACCCCGAGCGCTAGGTCGTCGGCGAGCTTCTCGAGCGCGGCGAGGGTGCGCGTATCACCTCGGGCGGCGCGGGCCGCGACGTCGGCGAGTCGGGTCTCGAGGTCGAGCGAGGGGTCGTGCACAGGGTCTTCGGGGTCCGCGACCGCGCGCAGCAGCGCGGCCATGCCCACCATCGTCTCCCAGCAGCCGCGCCGGCCGCAGACGCACGGATGGCCGCCGGGGTCGAGCGGCATGTGGCCGATCTCGCCGGAGTACCCGGCGGCGCCGCGCAGCAGCTGTCCGCCGGAGATGATCCCGCCGCCGACCCCGACCTCGCCGGTCACGTAAATCATGTCGTGGATATCCTGGTCTTGGACGACGAGGTACTCGGCGATCGCGCCGAGCTTGGCGTCGTTCTCCAGCGCGAAAGGCGGGGCGTCGGGGCCGAGCCGCTCGCGCAGGCCCGCGAGCACCGGCACGTGCCGCCAGCCGATGTTCGGGGCGTAGGCCGTAGTGCCCGCCGCGAAGTCGACCACGCCCGGGGTGGCCACGGTCAGGCCCACACAGCGTGCCCCGGCCGCGTCGGCCGCGACGAGCGCCGCGCGCACGAGCGCTGCGATCTCATCGAGCACTGATTCCTGACCCGAGGCCCCGACGTCCAGGGCGACCCGATGCCGGTAAAGCTCGTCGCCGCGCAGGGTGAGGGCCACCGCGCTGAGGTAGTCGACGCTGACCTCGACGCCGATGCCGCAGAAGCCGCGGCCGTCGATCTCGACGGTCAGACCGGGTCTGCCGACCGCGCCGGAGCGCTCTTCCCGCCCCTCGCGCACCAGGCCGAGTGCGGCGAGCTCAACGACCAGATTGGTGATGGTCGGTTTGGGCAGCCCGGTGTCCGCCGCGATCCGAGTGCGCGAGCGCGGCCCCGAATCCCGCAGCAACCGCAGCACGAGGCCGAGGTTGCTGCGCCGGATCGAGGCGCGGTCGCTCGGCTTGGACGGGCCGGCGAGCTCCACGGCGCCGGCGGCGCTGCCGCGCAGGTCTGCCTTCACCTTCTGTGCCACCTCCTTCGTCGCCCGAGCCCGCGGGTCGAGCATGTGCCCTGCTTCAGGCCGGCCGCCGCGGGCCGAGCAAGTGTCCTGCTTCATTGTGCGCCGCCGCCGACTCGTCGGCGGCCGGTTGGTCCCGGGCCCTTGACGCGGGCCCTAATAGTTTGCATTCTACTTTAACTAATGGGGTCCGGTGCAACGGGGACGCTGCACGAAGACATGGCACGGATCACTCGAAGAGGAGTCAGACGGTGCGTAGGCGTTGGATACCGGCGGCCGCGGCGGCGTGCGCCGCGATGCTGGCCTTGGCGGGCTGCGGTTCGAGCGGCGGGTCCGCGGGAGGCGGCTCGTCGGCGACAGGACCGGTGAAGCTGCAGTTCTGGGGCTGGGCTCCGGGATATCAGCAATCTGTGGCCCTGTGGAACAAGAGCCACCCGGACATCCAGGTGAGCTTCGAGAAGGTGCCCTCCGGCGCGAAGGGCGGCTACACCAAGATGCTGACGGCCGTACAGGCCGGCAACGCGCCGTGTCTGGCGGAGGTCGGCTACGAGACACTGCCGAGCTTCGCCGCGGCCGGCGCGCTGCAAGACGTCACCCAGTACCTCTCCGCCGACCGGAGCCAGTTCGCCGGCTGGACGTGGAACCAGGTGACGATCGAGGGCAAGACCTACGGCGTGCCGGTGGACGTGGCGCCGATGGGCCTGCTCTACAACAAGACCCTGTTCGCCAAGTACGGTGTCGGCACTCCCCCGGCGACCTGGGCGCAGTACGCCGCGGACGCCGCCAAGATCCACCAGGCGGACCCGAGCGTCTACATCGGCTACATGGGCAACGACGCGTACAACTACGCCGGTCTCGACTGGCAGGCCTCGGCGCCCTGGTTCGGCGCCTCCAGCGACGCGTGGCGCGTGAGCATCGACAGCGCGGCAGGGCGGAAGGTCGCAAGCTACTGGCAGGGCCTCGTCGCGCAGCACCTGCTCAACAGCGACCAGAGCTACTCCGCCACGCTCTACAAGGACATGGCCTCCGGTAAGATCCTTTCCGACGTGAACGCCGTCTGGGACGCGCCGATCCTCGCCTCGAGCGTCACCGGCCAATCCGGCCAGTGGGCCGTCGCGCCGATGCCTGTGTGGGACGCCTCGACCCCGGCGTACGGCAACGACGGCGGCTCGTCCACGGCAGTGCTCAAGGGCTGCCAGGACCCGCAGCAGGCCGCCGAGTTCGCGGACTGGATGAGCACGGACGCGCAGTCGGTCACGAACCTGATC
>NZ_DASZKT010000131.1:0-102916 GCF_035552695.1 Actinospica sp. | reverse complement strand
CTGAAGCCGAAGTTGCCGGTGACGTCGACCGACAGTTTCACACTCTGCCGGGCGACGGACGTGTCGGTCAGCCCCGGCACCGCCACCGCGCCGGACGGCATCGCGACGGTGTTGGTCGGCGGGTCCCACTCGGTGCCGTTGAACTGGGTGAGCACTTCCTGCTGGAGGTACTCGCGCAGCGGCGTGGTCGAGTCGGTCCGGTAGGTGAACAGCGGCACCGCCTGCGGACTCGAGAGGTCCTGGGAGATGTTGACGCTCTGGTCGAGATAGATCGTGCCGCCACCCCCGCCCCCGCCGCCGCTGCCTCCGCCGCCGAGGTCGAGCAGGTGCGGAGTGGCCGGGACCAGCAGCGGCAGGAAGAGCGCGGCGGCGATCGCCCACACCGAGATCCGCCGGGTCAGGCCGGTGTTGGTGGCGCCGGCGATGCTCGGCCTGCCGGTGCGCTGCTGCACCGTGCGCCCCCACTGGCCGAGCCGCTCGTGCCCGTCCGTGCCGACCAGTGCGAGGTACCCGGCCGCGGCGCAGGCGAAGGCGAGCCAGCTCAGGCCGCCTGGCTGCCGGGTGGCGGGTATCAGGTACACGGCCAGGATCGGCGCGCCGGCCAGCACCGGTCGGCGCAGCGTGACCGCGAGCAGTTCGATGACGAACGCGAAGGCGGTGCCGCTGATCGCCATCAGTGCCGTGATGCCGGGCGTCTCCGGCGCCGGCGGGGAGAACTGGCGCAGGTCGGATCCGCCCTCGGACAGCCGGTGCGAGAGCGCGCGCACCGCGCCCGGCCCGGGGATGACGCCGCCGATCGCGGAGCCGTGCACCAGGATCACGGTCAGGACGAGCAGCACGACCACGAGCTGGGCCAGCACGATCAACCCGCGCGCCAGGTTCAGTCGGCGCAGTCCGACGCCGGTCAGCGCAAGCAGCACGGCGGCGAGCAGCACGATGGCCACCCACCGGCCCGGGTGGATCAGCCGGCCGAGCCCGATCGAGGAGCTCATCGTGGCGAAGACCGCGGCCGCGGGCAGTTGCCAGGAGCGTGAGTTGGTCAGTGTCGGGGGCATCAGCGGCTCTCCCCGTTCGCGTTGGCGGCGCCCGGGTTCGACGGTGCGTCGGGTCCTGTGACCGGTCCTGTCGTCGCTGCCGCTGCCGCTGCTGCTGTCGTCGTCGCGGCCGGTGCCGGTACCGTCCCGTCGGTCGGCACCGTCGGTCCGGCCGCGGCCGCGGCGGCGGCCGGCGAAACGGCACCGAGCGCCGGGGCGAACGGCCGGTACGGCTGCTGGTACGGCTGGTCCTCCGCGGCGCCGTGCCGGCCGGCCGCGCGCCACAGTTCGGCGAAGTCGTCGTTGGCCCTGGCCGGCACCACCTGCCAGCCGCCGGCCAGCAGGATGCGCACGGAGTCGCGGAACGCCCGGTCCTCCATCGGCCGCGTCACCGGCCCCGCCCAGGTCGCCGTGTCCAGCAGGAACGCCACCCCGCCCGCGGAGCCGGGACGTGCCCTGGCGAGTTCGGCGGCGTCGGCCGGCCCGAGTTCGCCGAGGAAGGCGATCACCAGCAGATCGCTGCCGGCCAGTGTGCCCGCACCGCCGCCGGACCACTCGTCCAGGTTCAGCGCCCTGATCGGCACCGGCTTGACCACCGCGAGCGCGTCGAGCACCGTGTCCTGGTCCTCCGCCGGTATCAGGCCGGCGCCGGTCCCGGTGGACAAGCGCACGTGGTAGCCCTGGTTCAGCAGGTGCACCGCCGCGGAGGCCGCCGCCGACACGGCCCACTCGTAGGACGCCGCCGGGCCGGTGCCGCGGTGCGCGGAGGTCCGGCTGTCGACCAGGATCGTGCACTGGCTGTGCCAGGTGCGCTCCTCCCGGCGGACCATCAGCTCGCCGTGGTGGGCCGTGGCGCGCCAGTGGATCCGGCGCAGGTCGTCGCCGTGCCGGTACTCGCGCACGCCGATGTCCTCCTCGCCCGCCGCCGCCGCGTACGCCGCGTGCCCCTCGCCCCGGCCCGACCACAGGGCGCCGAGCCTGGTCGGCGGCAGTGGCTGCACCCGCGGCACGACGGTGAGCGTGTGCTGCGCGGTGAAGGAGCGGCTGAGCTCGAACAGGCCGAGCGGATCGGCGCTGCGCAGGGTGAGCGGGCCGATGTCGTAGCGCCCGCGGTGCTCGGAGCGGATCCGGTAGGCGACCCTGCGGTGCCCGCTCGGCTCGATCCGGCGCAGGATGAACCGCGGCCTGCTGCCCAGGGTGTACGGCAGCCGGTCCTCGACCAGCAGCGCGCTGCTCGGCAGCCGCGCCGCGTTCTGCAGCCGCAGGTGCACCTGCGCGGAGGCGCCCACCGGCACCCGGGCCGGCTGCAGCACCCGGCGGCAGGAGATGCGGTAGCGCGAGGCGCCGGTGATCACGGCCGCGACCACGGGCAACGCGGCGAGCAGCACCCCGATCCGCAGCAGCGGCGGGTAGGAGAGCAGGATCGCGGCGGCGATCGACGCCAGCCCGGAAGTCAGGAACGCCCGGCCCCGGACCGTCAGCCCGGTGGAGAAGGTGTGCAGTGCCTGGCGAGCGCTCACGACCGTCGATGACCTCCCGCGGTCAGTGTGACCGGTACCCGCTCGAGCAGGTCGGCGACGATCTGCTGGGCGTCGCGGCGGCCGATCCTGGCCTCCGCGGTGGGGATCAGCCGGTGCGCGAGCACGGTGATCGCCAGGTGCTTGATGTCGTCGGGCAGCACGAAGCCGCGGCCGCTGAGCACCGCGTGCGCCCTCGCCGCCCGCACCAGGTGCAGCGACGAGCGCGGCGAGGCGCCGAGGCGTAGGTCCGAGTGTTCACGGGTGGCGCTGACCAGGTTGATGACGTACTGCTTGACCTCGTCCGAGACGTAGACGGAACGCACCGTCTCGATCAGCTTGACCAAATCGGCGGTGCCCACCACCGGCTGCAGGTCGTCCAGCGGGTTGGCCTGCGTGTGCCCTTCGAGCATGCGCAGTTCCGCGGCGGGCGCCGGATACCCCATGGCGACCCGCGCCATGAACCGGTCCCGCTGCGCCTCGGGCAGCGGGTAGGTGCCCTCCATCTCGATCGGGTTCTGGGTGGCGATGACCATGAACGGCGGCTCGAGCTGATGGGTCACGCCGTCGACCGTCACCTGGTGCTCGCCCATGCACTCGAGCAGCGAGGACTGCGTCTTCGGCGAGGCGCGGTTGATCTCGTCGCCCACCACCAGGTTCGCGAACACCGCGCCAGGCTTGAACTCGAACTCGCCCCTGTGCTGGTCGTAGACGGTCACGCCGGTGACGTCGGAGGGCAGCAGGTCGGGGGTGAACTGGATCCGGCGCACCGTGCAGTCGAGCGCCCCCGCCATCGCCTTGGCCAGCAGCGTCTTGCCGACGCCGGGGACGTCCTCGATCAGCAGGTGCCCCTCGGCGAGCAGCACCGTCAGCGCGAGCCTGACCACCTCGCCCTTCCCCTCGACGACGGTCTCGATCCGCTCCTGGATCCGATGCACCGTGCCGGCGAGCCAGTCGACCTGAGTGCGTTCCAGTGCCTGCGGTCCCTGCTGCCCGACTGTGCCTGGCAACGGACCCTCCCCTCGTGTGCCCTCTGTACCTCCCTCCCGATGGAAGGGTGTCACCGGACATAGTGCACGACTCATGCGGGCTGTGCGCAAGGGACGTGGGTTCATTCCGTCACCGGGAGAGCAAATCCGGGGGCGTCCTCCATCCGGCCCAGCGGGCGCGTAGTGGAGTAGAGTGGGGGAAAGTGGGGCCTTGTCGGGTTCCATTGGTATTTTCCCTGGATCCAGCCGGGTTCCGGGAGACGGTCGGGAGGTGCGCCGTGTTCCTCGGCACCTTCCAACCACGACTGGACGACAAGGCAAGGCTCATCCTGCCCGCGCGGCTGCGCGAGGAGGCGGCCAGAGTGGACGGAACGGAGCGGCTGGTGATCACCAAGGGGCAGGAGCGCTGTCTCGCGGTGTGGCCCGCCGTCCGCTTCACCGAGCTCGCCGAGCGCATCAGGGCCCTGCCCGCGGCGAACGGCCTCGTCTCGCCGAAGGCGGTGCGCGACCACCTGCGGGTGCTCTACGCGGGGGCGAGCGAGCAGACCTTGGACAAGCAGGGCCGGGTGACCCTTCCGGCGCACCTGCGCGACTATGCCGGCCTCGACCGGGAGGTCACCGTCGTCGGCGCGGACACCCATTTCGAGCTCTGGGACTCCGTGGCGTGGCAGCGGTATCTCGAGGAGAAGGAACCGGCCTTCGCCGACCTGACCGGGGAGGTGCTGGCCGAGCTCTCTGGCTCCGGCTTCTGAGCGAGCCGGACCGCACGACCCGCCGCCGTGGCCCACGGCCCCCACCCGCTCCCGTTGCTGACGCACCTTCCCCGGCGCCGGCCACACACCAGTTCTCCCTCCAGTGCGAGCGGGCGGAGACCGTCGGCCACGGCGGCTTCCTGCTGTCCGAACCCTGACACGGCGGCGCGGTAGGGCGACCCGGTACGGCGGCCCGAGACCGCCCGCCACGACGACCCGAGACCGTCCGGTACGGCGGCGCGGTAGGGCGGCCCGAGACCGTCCGGTACGGCGACCCGCCACCGCGGCCCGAGACCGCGGTCTGACACCGCACCCGGCTCGGCCCGCGCCGCGGGATCCGGCGCGGCGCCCGTCCAGTGTCAGCGTCGGCGTCAGCGCAGCGGCACGGCGAACTGGCGCTGCTGCTGCGCGTCCGCGCCGTCGGCGAGCGTGCGCGAGAGCACCATCCGGATCGCGCCGCCCGGCTCGCGCCGCTCCCGCGTCGCCCAGTCGCGCAGGTCGCGTAGCGCCAGCTCGGCCTCGGTGCCGCCGTCCGCCATGTCGGCGGCGGCGAGCCGGACGTAGGCCTCCTGGTGCGCCGGCTCGGTGCGCAGCGTCAGCTGGGGCAGCAGCGCGGCACACTCCTCGGCCCGGTCCTGCGGCACCGGCTTGCACCACTCCACCGGGCCGTCGCTGTCCCCGCTGACCTCGCCGTGAAAGATCATGAACGCCGCACCCGCGTCCCCCGGCACCTGCGGCAGAGCCGCCGCCTGGATCGGCCGGATGAACAGCTCGCGGCTGCGCTCGACCAGCTCGGCCTGGTGCATCCGGCTGACCACGCACAGCAGCTTGCGCTCCGGCACGTCTCTGACCTCGACCTCGTACATATGAGACCTTCTTCCCTGGAGTTCGTCCGCGAGGAGGGCGGCCATGCTCCGCCGGGCGGCGTGCTCGGCCTCCGCGCCCGACCAGAACTCGGCGAGCGCCGCGGCGGCGTCGGCCGGCGCAAGCGGCAGCATCCGCTTGATCCCGGCCAGCGGCACGCCGATCCGGCGCAGCGCGGCGACCCGGCGGGCCGGCTCCAGCTGCTCCGCCGCATAACGGCGATAGCCGGAGTGGGGGTCGACACGCGCCGGCACCAGCAGGCCGAGCTCGTCGTAGAGGCGCAGTGCCTTCGGCGAAAGGCGCGAGGCGTGTGCGAACTCTCCGATGCTCAGCAGGCGCATGGAACGCTCCCTCGTACCGGACCGGTCGTCCGGTGAAATCCACGGTGCGGCTTCCCCCAGGGTCAAGGTCAACCGGCGGCCGGGCAAGCCGGTCGGGCCGGGCCGTCGACAAGTGCCCGCGAGCGTGCTGAAACTTCCCTGCTGAGCAGGTAAGCGCTCCCAAAACTCTGCCGCGACGACGGGCCGTCCGGTGAGGCGGAGCGAGCAGCACAGCCAGCGCGTGGACCAACTACGACGACGTCACCTTCGCCGCGGGCTCGGCGCCGATCTCGGTGCGCGGCGCGGATGTCTCCAGCCTCTATCGAGGTGAGCAGGACGGCGGCGTGTACTACACGAGCTCCGGCACCAAGGAGAACGCGCTGCAGATCATGTCAGCTGCCGGGCTGAACTACGTGCGCTGCGCGTATTCGTGAACCCCGAGGACGGGTTCAACGACGAAGGCGATGTTCAACCTGAGCGACACCGCCCTGGCCGCGATCTCCGATTTCGCGGCCCGATAGCGGTTCTCCACACGCGCGGCGCCCCCGCCGGATCCCGGGCGATCCGGCGGGGCGCGTCGTGCAGCGGGACGAGCCGCGGCTCAGGGCCGCTCGTCGAGGCGCAGCACGCGGACGGCGCCGCCCGGGACGAGGTCGGCGGGGGTGCACACCTGGCCGGTCAGCAGGTCGAGGCCGGGCGAGGGCACGGGAGCGGCGTACTCGCCGTGGTTGATCAGGAACTGGAACCGCGCGCCCGCGGCGGACCTGCGCTCCACCAGCTCGAGCGTGCCGGGGGTCCGGGTGTCGAACTCGACCCCCGCGTCGGCGGCGGCCGCGCGCAGAATCTCCCGCAGCGTCCCGGGATCCGGGTTCGTCGAGACGTACCAGACGGTTCCCTGCTCGCGCCGATGCCGGGTGACGGCGGGGCCGCCGGCGGCCGGACCGTCCTTGTAGCGGTAGACCGCCTCGGCGCCGTGCAGTTCGATCTCCTCGGTCCACACACCGCCGTGCGCCTGCCCGGACGCGGTGAGCGCGACCTGTTCGCCGGAACGAAGCGGCAGGAACTCACCCACCGTCAGGCCGAGCAGGTCGCGCAGCACGCCCGGGTAGCCGCCGAGATGGATCGCGTCGTCCTCGTCCACGATGCCGGAGAAGTAGGACACCACCAGCGTTCCGCCGCCGGCCACGTAATCGCGCAGATTCTTCCCCCACTGCTCCCGGCACAGATACATCTGCGGCACCACGATCAGCCGGTAGCCGGAGAGATCATCGGCCGGGTGGGCGAAATCCACCTGCACATGCGCACGCCACAGCTGCTCGTAGTAGGCGAGCTGGCGCTCCTTGAAGTTCAGATCCACCGACGGACGGAACACCTGCTCCAGCGCCCACCAGGATTCCCAGTCCCAGAGCACGGCCACGTCCGCGGCCACCCGCGAACCGGCGATCTCTCCCAGTGCCCCGAGATCCGCGCCGAGCGCGACGGCCTCGCGCCAGATCCGGGTGTCGGTGCCGCCGTGCGGCAGCATCGCCGAATGGAACTTCTCGCCGCCCCCGCGTGAGGCGCGCCACTGGAAGAACAGCGCGCCGTCCGCGCCGCGCGCCACGTGTGCCAGCGTGTTGCGACGCATCTCGCCGGGCCGCTTGGCGATGTTCCGCGGCTGCCAGCTGACCGCTCCGGTCGAGTGCTCCATCATCATCCACGGCTCGCCCCGGCGCATCGAGCGGGTGAAGTCTGCGGTCAACGCGAGCTCGATGTGGTTGTCCGCGGCCTCGGCGGTCAGGTAGTGGTTGTTCGCCGCCACGTCCACCTCGCGCGCCCAGCTCCAGAAGTCCAGCGCCTTGCAGTTGATCAGCTGGAAGTTGGTGGTCACCGGGACGTCCTGGCGCCCCGCCGCGGCCAGCGCCGCCTTGATGACGTCGCGCTGGCCGGTGTAGAGCTCCAGCGTCGAGTCCGAGGTGAAGCGGCGGAAGTCGAGGCGGTGCGCCGGGTTCACGTCCGACATCGGCGTGCGCTTCGGGGTGTCGATCTGCTCCCACGCCGTGTACAGCTGGCCCCTGAACTTCGCCGTCTAGGCCTCGTTGAGCGCGTCGAGCGTGTGGTACTTCGCGCGCAGCCACGACCGGAACGCCTCGGCCGAGACCGCGCAGTAGCACTCGCCGGTCGGAGCGCCGTACTCGTTGTGCACGTGCCACATCGTCACCGACGGGTGTGCGGCGTAGCGCTCGGCGAGCACACCTGCGATGCGCAGACAGGCCTCGCGGTACTCGGGCGAGTGCGGGCAGTAGGTCTGGCGCGAGGAGCCGCCGAGCACCACGCCGTCGTCCATCACGGGACGCACGTGCGGATACCGCGCCAGGAACCAGTTCGGCGCCGCCGCCGTCGGGGTGGCCAGATCGACCTGCACGCCCGCCTCGGCCAGGTACCCGATCACCTTGTCCAGCAGGGAGAAGTCGAAGACGCCCGGCTCCGGCTCGAGCAGCGGCCAGGCGAAGATGCCGAGGTTGACCAGGTTGACCCCGGCCTCGCGCATCAGCCGGGCGTCCTCGGCCCAGACCTCCTCGGGCCACTGTTCGGGGTTGTAGTCCGCGCCGTAGGCGAGAGGTCGGACGTGCTCGGTCATGGGCGTTCCTCGCTGAACCGGAAGAGAATCGAGTCGTGCACAGTCCCCTCGTGAGCGCTCCCAGGCCGCACGGCCTGGGAGCGCTCACGAAATGGTTACAGAACGGTAGCTCACCGGTGCGGCGGTGAACCACCACTTGACAGCAATGGATTCTGTCACGAATCTGGGAGCGTTCACAACAGCTTCTCCCGCAGCGTCACCGCGGTGACCGAGCGTCACACCCTCACCCCCTCGACAGGAGTGGACGATGAAGTTCCCTCGCTCCGCCAAGGCCGCCGTCTGCGCCCTGGCCGCGGCCGGCCTGGCGGCCGGCTGCTCGTCCAGCGGCTCTTCTGCGCCCAGCGCGAACTCCACCCAGAAGGTGACACTGACCTTCTGGTCCTGGGTGCCCAACATGCAGAAGGTCGTGAATGTCTGGAACGCCTCGCACCCGGACATACAGATCAAGTTCACCGAGGCCGCAGGCGGTGACGCAGAGCTCGCCAAGCTGCTGACGGCGGGCAAGGCCAAGGACATGCCGGACATGGCACAGATCGAGTACCAGTCGCTGCCGACCATGGTCTCGAACAACTACCTGGCCGACATATCGTCGTACGACGCGAGCCTCAAGAGCGACTACCCGAGCGGACTGTGGACGCAGGTGACGCTCGGCACCAGCGCCCTCTACGGCGTGCCGCAGGACGCGGCCCCGCTGGCGTTCTTCTACCGCACCGACATCTTCAAGAATCACCACCTGGCGGTGCCGACGACCTGGGCGCAGTACCAGCAGGAGGCCGTGCAGCTGCACAAGGACGACCCGAGCATCTACATGGGCGACACCGCCACCACCGACGCCGGCCTGTTCGCGGGCCTGACCCAGCAGGCGGGCGCCCAGTGGTGGTCGGCCTCCGGCTCGTCCTGGTCGGTGGGCATCGACTCGCCGGCCGCGAAGCAGGTCGCCTCCTACTGGGGCAACCTGGTGCAGGAGGGCGCCGTGGACTCGCAGACGGCGTGGACCGCGAGCTGGGACAAGTCCTTCTCCTCGGGCGAGTACGCGAGCTGGATCGCGGCGGTGTGGGCGCCGGGCGACCTGTCCTCCTCGGCCGCCGGCACCTCGGGCAAGTGGGCCATGGCCGAACTGCCGCAGTGGTCCGCCGGCCAGGACGTCTCCGGCGCCTGGGGCGGCTCGGCCACCTCGGTGACCGCGGACTCCAAGTACCCGCAGCAGGCCGCGCAGTTCATCGCCTGGCTCAACCAGTCCGCCCAGGGCACCAACCTGCTCGTGCAGGACGGCTCGATCTACCCGGCGTCGCTCTCCGCCGAGTCGAGTTCCTCGCTGCCGGCGCAGACCTTCATGAACCAGCCCGACTTCTACACGCTGGCCAAGCAGTACTCCTCGCGGACCGCCGCGGCCACCTGGGGCCCGGACGTCGACGTCGCCTACAGCGACTTCAGCGACGACTTCGCCAGCACGGTCAAGACTCAGGCCGGCTACCTCTCCGCGCTCGGCAAGCTGCAGTCGTCGGTCGTCGCCGACATGAAGAGCAGCGGTTTCACGGTCAGCGGATCATGACCACGGCCACCTCCTCCGTGCAGCACGGCCCCGCCGCGTCCGTCTCCCTGGCGCGGCGGGGCCGCCCCGGCGGCGGGCGCGGCTGGAGTCCGAGCCCGCGGCGCACCCCGTACGCCTTCATCGCCCCCGCCGTCGTGCTCTTCGCCGCGGTCTTCCTGGTCCCGCTCGGCTGGACGATCTACCTGAGCACGCAGAAGACGCAGGTCCAGGGACTCGGTCTCGGTGCCGGGGCGCGCAAGCAGGTCTCCGCCGGCTTCGCCAACTACACCGCCGTGTTCCAGGACGGGGAGTTCTGGCAGTCCGTGCTGCGCGCGCTGCTCTACGGCTGCATCCTGATCCCGGTCATGCTCGGCCTCGCCACCGTCTTCGCGCTCATCCTGGACGCGCAGCGGGTCAGGTTCCAGCGCTTCGGCCGGATCGCGATCTTCCTGCCCTACGCGGTGCCGACGCTGATCGGCTCGATGATCTGGGGCATGATGTACCTGCCCGCGTTCTCGCCGATCAACTCGACGCTGCACGCGCTGTTCGGGGTGCAGGGCATCGACTTCTTCGGCCAGCGGACCGTCTTCCTCTCGGTGGCGAACATCGGCGTGTGGGGCGGCACCGGCTTCAACATGATGGTGCTCTACACGGCGCTGCGCTCGCTGCCGCAGGAGGCGTACGAGGCCGCCAGGATCGACGGGGCGAACGAGCGGCAGATCGCGCTGCGGATCAAGCTGCCGATGATCCGGCCGGCCGTCATCATGACCGCGATCTTCTCCACGATCGCCACGCTGCAGGTGTTCAACGAGCCGTACGCGATGCACCAGATCTCCTACGGCGGCGTCTCGACCACCTGGACGCCGCTGATGACCGTCTACCGCGACACCTACACGGCGAACGACATCTACCTCGGCGCCGCGGAGTCCGTCGTCATCGCGCTGCTGATGTTCGTGCTCTCCGTCGCCGTGCTGCGGCTGACCAACCGGCAGATCTTCGGAGGCGAGGCCCGATGAGTATCGGAGCGCTGACCATCGCGTCGCAGGGGACGGCTCCGGCGAAGCCGCGCCGCGCGGCGCTGGTGCCGACGGCGGTGCTGCTGCTCGGCGCCGTCTACGCGCTGCTGCCGATCGCCTGGGTGCTGATCGCCGCGAGCAAGACGAACACCCAGCTGGACAGCTACGCCGCGTTCCGGCCCGGCGGCTCGTTCCTGGCCAATTTCAGGAACCTGACCTCGTACGACGGCGGCGTCTTCTGGACCTGGATGCTCAACACCGCGCTCTACGCGGGCGGCGGCGCGATCCTGTCCGCCCTGGTCTCCGCGCTGACCGGCTACGGTTTCGCCAAGTACCGCTTCCGCGGCAAGGGCTTCCTGTTCACCATGATCCTGGTCGGCATGCTGGTGCCGGCCGTCGTGCTGGCCGTGCCGCAGTACCTGCTGGTGGCCAAGATAGGGCTGGCCAACACGTACTGGGCGGTGCTGATCCCCTCGATCATCTCGCCCTACGGCATCTACCTGGCGCGGATCTACGCCGGCGCCTCGGTGCCTGACGAGGTGCTCGAGGCGGCCAGGATGGACGGCTCCGGCGAGTGGCGCACCTTCCTGCGCATCGGCGTGCCGATGATGGTGCCCGGCCTGGTGACGATCTTCCTGTTCCAGTTCGTCGCCATCTGGAACAACTTCCTGCTGCCCTGGCTCATGCTGAGCAGCGAGAACAAGTACCCGCTGACCGTGGGCCTGTTCACGCTGCTGGACGCCGGCACCTCGCAACCCGCGCTCTACACGCTCGTGCTGCTCGGTTCGCTGCTGTCGATCCTGCCGCTGATCCTGTTGTTCTTCCTGCTGCAGCGTTTCTGGCGGGTCGATCTCGGTGCCGGATCGGTAAAGTGAGCCGCAATGCCGGCCCGTCGAGGATGGGGGAACGGGGAGTGGTCGTGGACAACGGACGCAGGCGCCCGACGATCGAGGACGTGGCCGCGGCTGCCGGGGTCTCCCGAGGCACCGTCTCGCGCGTGCTCAACGGCGGGGTGAACGTCTCTCCGACCGCGCTCGCCGCCGTGAACAAGGCGATAAAGCAGACCGGCTACGTCGTCAACACCCATGCCCGTTCGCTGGTGACCCAGCGTTCGGGCTCGGTGGCCTTCATCCTCTCCGAGCCGCAGGAGAAGTTCTTCGAGGACCCGAACTTCCAGGTCCTGCTGCGCGGCTGCACCCAGGCGCTGGCCGAGCACGACATGCCGCTGCTGCTGTCCATCGCGGACAGCGAGCAGGACGTCGAGCGCGTGGTGCGCTTCATCTCCAGCGGCCACATCGACGGCGCGCTGCTGGTCTCGACGCACGCGGGCAACCCGGTGTTCGGGCGGCTCGCCTCGCTCGGCATCCCGACCGTGGCCTGCGGTCTGCCGATCGGCTACGAGCGCGAACTGGCGTACGTGGCGGTCAACGAGGTCGAGGGCGCGCGGCTGGCCACGACGCATCTCGCCCGGCTGGGCCGGCGCCGGATCGCCACCGTGACCGGACCGCTGGACCTGTCCGGCGGCCGGGAGCGGCTCAAGGGCTACCAGGAGGGGCTCGAGCAGTCCGGACTGACCTACGATCAGAACCTCGTCGCGCACGGCGACTACACCCGGATCTCCGGCCAGCTGGCGATGGAGCGGCTGCTCAAGCAGACCCCGGACCTGGACGCGGTGTTCGTCGCCTCCGACCTGATGGCCCTGGGCGCGATGGACGCGCTGGACCGGGCCGGGCGCGCGGTGCCGGGCGACGTGGCGGTGGTCGGCTTCGACGACTCCCCGTCCGCGGCCGCGGCGCGGCCCGCCCTGACCACCGTCCGCCAGCCGTGGAAGCGGATCTGCGAGGAGATGGTCCGGCTGCTGCTCGCGCTGCTCGACGGCCAGGAACCGGCCGCGGTGATCCTGCCGGGACAGCTCGTCGTGCGGGAGACGGCCTGAGCGCACTTGTAGACTCCAGGGGTTCGTCACCTTGAGGATCTTGGAGCGGAGGCAGCGGTGGTCGCGCACATCCCGGTGATGCTCACCGAGTGCGTGCAGGCCCTCGACGCGGCCGACGCGGTCCAGGACGCGGTCCTCGTCGACTGCACCCTCGGTCTCGGCGGGCACAGCGAGGCGCTGCTCACGCGCTATCCGAAGGCTCGTCTGCTCGGGCTCGACCGCGACCCGGAGGCCCTGGAGCGTTCCCGGGCGCGGCTGGCTCCGTTCGGCGAGCGCTTCGAGGCCGTGCACGCCGTGTACGACGAGCTGCCGGACGTGCTCGCCGACCGGGGCATCAAACGTATCCACGGCGTGCTGTTCGACCTCGGCGTCTCCTCGATGCAGCTCGATATGCGCGAGCGCGGCTTCGCGTACGCGTATGACGCTCCGTTGGACATGCGGATGGACCAGACCGCCTCGCTCACCGCGCACGACGTGGTGAACACGTACCCGGTCGGTGATCTGACGCGGATCCTGCGCGACTACGGCGAGGAGCGCTTCGCCAAACGCGTGGCCCAGGCGATCGTGGCGCGGCGTTCGAAGGCGCCGATCGAGCGGACCGGGGAGCTCGCCGAGCTGGTGCGCGAGTCGATCCCGGCGGCCACGCGGCGTACCGGCGGGCACCCGGCCAAGCGCGCGTTCCAGGGGCTGCGGATCGAGGTCAACGGAGAGCTCGAGGTGCTCAACCGGGCGATCCCGCGCGCGGTGGACCTGCTGGCCGTGGGCGGCCGTATCGCGGTGCTGTCGTATCACTCGCTGGAGGACCGCCTGGTCAAGCGGGTCTTCGCGGCCGGGGCCGAGTCCACCGCGCCGCGCGGCCTGCCGATCGCTCCGCCGGGAACCGAGCCGATCCTGAAGCTGCTGACACGCGGAGCGCAGGAACCGACCGAAGCCGAGGTCGAGGCCAATCCGCGCGCCGCGTCCGCCAAGTTCCGGGCGGCCGAGCGGGTGCGTACGGGATCGGTGCGGGCCCGGTTCACGGGCTGACCGCGCGCTGACATTCCGTCACAACTCAGGCTGGTGCGCAATACTGGCCGTCATGTCCGATCGACCCGCGAAGCGCACCCCCCGAGCAGGAGCCGGACCCCGGCTGGCCGTGATCGAGGGTTTCGCCGGGCGCCGATCCGCGATCCCCTTCGCACTGCTCGTGCTCGGCGTGCTCGCCGTGGGCCTGGTCGGCCTGCTGATGCTGAACACGGCGATGGACGACAACTCCATCCAGATACAGCAGGCCCAGCAGAAGCAGGCCTCGCTGACGGACCGTGAGCAGCAGCTGTCCCAGCAGCTCGCCGGACTGTCCGCCCCCTCCAGCCTGGCCTCGCAGGCGGCGGCGCTCGGCCTGGTGCCGAACCCGCAGCCGGCGTTCCTGAACCCGACGAGCGGAGCCGTGCTGGGCACCGCGTCCCCGGCGCCCACCCCCTCGCCGACTCCCACTCCCACGCCGACGGCCAGCGCCTCCCCGACGCCGACGTCGACCACCAGCTCGTCCGCGAGCGGCAGCGCGTCGCCGTCGAGATCGACGTCCGCGAGTACCTCCGCAAGCCCGAACACCAGCGGGAGCCCGCGATGACCCAACCGCCGCAGCCGCCGCGTCCCGCCCGACCCCGCACCGCCACTGCACTGCGCCTCGGCCGCCCGAAGCACCGTCTGCGCGCCGGAATGTTCGCCCTCGCCTTCGTCTTCTCCCTCTACGGCGGACGGCTCGTGCAACTGCAGGTGACCGACGCCGGAGGGTACGCCGCGAAGGCAGCCGCCGACCGGACCGCCGACGTCACGCTGTACTCGACGCGCGGCTCGATACTGGACGCCTCCGGCCAGCCGATCGCCGAGTCCGTGGACGCGGTCGACGTCATCGCCGACCCGCTGCTCATCGCCCAGCAGAAGCAGGATCCCGCCGTCTACGCCTCGAAGCTCGCCGCGTACCTCGGCAACCCGGCCGGCAGCGTGGACGTCGCCGCGCTGCGCGGCAAGCTGGCGAACTCGAGTTCGCAGTACGCGGTGCTCGAGAAGCAGGTCACCCCGACCGTGTGGAAGCAGATCAAGGCGCTCGGCCTGGTCGGCATCACCGGCAACCAGGACCCGAAGGTCGTCTATCCGCAGGGCGCGATCGCCCCGAACGTCGTCGGCCTGGTCAACTCGCAGGGTGCGGGCGGCTCCGGTCTCGAGTCCGAGTACAACTCGCTGCTCTCCGGAACCAACGGCAAGATCTCGTACCAGGCCGCGTACGGCTACGAGATCCCGACCACCGGCATCAACGAGCAGGCCGCAGTCAACGGCGCCTCGGTCGAGACCACCATCGACAGCAAGATCCAGTATGCGGCGCAGCAGGCGATCAACGACGAGGTCTCGAAGACCAAGGCGGCTCTCGGCACGGTCGTCGTGATGGATCCGCGCAGCGGCGCGGTCCTGGCGCTGGCCACCTCGCAGACCTTCGACCCTAACAATCCGGGAACGGCGACCAGCGCGGAGTTGGGCGACGCCGCACTCTCGGACGTGTTCGAGCCCGGCTCCGTCGCCAAGGTCATCACGATGTCCGCGGAGATCCAGCAGGGCGTCACCAATCCGCGGACCGAGGTGGTCGTGCCGCCGACGCTGAACACCGGCGACGGCTACGTCGTGCACGACGACAACTTCCACGGCACCGAGCACCTGACGCTCAACGGGATCCTGGCCGAGTCGAGCAACATCGGCACCGACCTGACGTCCCTGCAGCTCGCGCCGAACAACATGGCCGAGCGCAACGCCATACTGTACGACTACTTCTCCGCCTTCGGGCTCGGCCGGCAGTCCGGACTCGGCCTGCCCGGTGAATCGCCCGGCATCCTCGCCTCGTCCGCGGACTGGAACCATTCGCAGCAGTACACCGTGGCGTTCGGCCAAGGCCTTTCGGTGAACGCGGTCCAGGCCACCAGTGTTTACGCCACGATCGCGAATGAGGGCGTGCGCGTCACCCCGACACTGGTCAAGGGATATGTGGACGGGAACGGCAAATTCACCGCCGCCGCGGCCCCGCCGCGCACCCAGGTGGTCTCCGCGTCCACCGCGAAGCAGGTTTCCTCGATGATGGAATCGGTCGTCTCGGATGCCGGTACCGGTACATCCGCGCAGATCGCCGGCTATCGGGTGGCCGGCAAGACCGGCACCGCGAACCGCTACGTGGCCAGCTGCGGCGGTTACTGCGGATACACCGCGTCGTTCATCGGATACGCGCCCGCGGACAATCCCCAACTGGTGATAGGGGTCTACGTGGAGGGCCCGCAAGGCGCCAACTACTTCGGCGGCTCGGTCTCCGCGCCGGTTTTCCAAAAAGTGATGTCTTACGCATTGCAGGAGCAGGGCGTGGCGCCGACCGGCACGAAAACCCCGAACTTGCCGATCACCTGGTAGCGGCTTGGTAATAGATCGGCAACCGCTCGCCGCCGCGCGCGGTCCGGGCGCGGGGCGTGGCACGCGTCGGGCTGATTAAGCGGTAGCCTGCCGACGTGCCCAAGCAGTCCAGTTCCGAAACCACCCCGGAGTCGAAGGCCGATCCGCGTCCGCGGGCCGTCCCGGCTCGTCCGCTCGGCGAACTCGTCGAGTCGATCGATCAGGTGCGGATCCTCGGGCCGGACGCGAATCGCGCGCTTTCGGTGAGCGGCTTCACGATGAACTCGCGGGCCGTGCGCCCCGGCGACCTGTACGCGGCGGTGCCCGGAGCCTCCGTGCACGGGGCCCAGTTCGCGGCGGACGCGGCCCGGCTCGGCGCGGTCGCGGTGCTCACCGACGAGCAGGGCGCGAAGACCGCGGTCGACTCGGGGCTGCCGCTGGTGATCGTGCCCGAGGTGCGGGCGGTGCTCGGGCGGATCGGGGTCGCGCTCTACGGCCGGCCGGCCGAGGCGATGACGATGCTCGGGATCACCGGCACCAACGGCAAGACGACGACGAGCTTCCTGATGGAGGGCGGGCTGCGCGCGGCGGGCCTGCACACCGGCGTCATCGGCACCACCGGCACCCGGATCGGCGACCTCGCGGTCAAGTCGGTGCGCACCACGCCCGAGGCGCCCGACCTGCAGGCGCTGCTCGAGGCGATGCGGCGCGAGTCGGTCGAGGCCGTCGCCATGGAGGTCTCCAGCCACGCGCTGGCCTACGGACGCACCGCCGGGATCCGCTACCGCGTCACCGCCTTCACGAACCTGACGCAGGATCACCTGGACTTCCACGCCGACTTCGAGGACTACTTCGAGGCCAAGGCGAAGCTGTTCACCCCGGCCTACACGCAGCTGGCCGTCGTCAACACCGACGACCGGTACGGCCGCCGGATCGCCGAGCGCGCCGCGTCGCTCGGCGTGCGAGTGTGGACAATCTCACCTTCCGGCGCCGCCGACGCGGACTGGCGCGCGGAGAACGTCGACCTCGCGCCGGACGGTTCGAGCTTCGATCTCGTCGGCCCGGACGGCACCCGCCGCCGCGCCGGCGTTCGTCTGCCCGGCGCCTTCAACGTGGCCAACGCCTTGACCGCCGTGGTCAGCCTGATCGGCGCCGGGGTGGACGCCGAGGCGGCGATCTCCGGCGTGGCCGGCGTGGCGGGCGTGCCCGGGCGGATCCAGCCGATCGACGCCGGGCAGTCGTTTCTGGCGATCGTCGACTACGCGCACACCCCCGACGCCATCAGCACCCTGCTCGACTCGCTGCGTCCGGTGACCCGGGGGAAGTTGCGTATTGTCGTAGGCTGCGGAGGCGACCGCGATCGGGCGAAGAGGCCCTTGATGGGAGCGGCCGCCGCGCGAGGCGCCGACGAAGTGGTCCTCACCAATGACAATCCCCGTTCCGAGGACCCGCTGCTGATCCTCGCGGCCGCCGAGTCCGGGGCGCGCGAGGCGGTCGCCGCGGGCGCGCACGCCGAGGTCGAGGTCTGCGCGGACCGCGCCGAGGCCATCGCCCGCGCGGTCGGGCGCAGCGAACCCGGCGACACCGTGGTGGTGGCCGGCAAGGGACACGAACAAGGTCAGGAGATCGCCGGAGTGATCCACCCCTTCGACGACGCGGCGGTACTGCGCGCCGCTATCCAGCACGCGGGTCGGCAGGAGGCCCTCGGGTGATCGCGCTCACGCTCGACGAGATCGCCGGGATCGTGGACGGCGAACTCGCGGCGGGGACGCGGTCCGCGCTCGTGGTCGACGGCCCCGCGTTCCTGGACTCGCGCAAGCCGGTGCCCGGCGGCCTGTTCGCGGCCTTCGACGGCGCGAACGCGGACGGACACGACTTCGCGGCGGGAGCGGTCCAGGCCGGAGCGGCGGCGATGCTCGGCAGCCGCGACGTCGGCGTGCCCGGGGTGATCGTCCGGGACGTCGAGGCCGCGCTCGGCCGGCTGGCCCGCGGGGTGCTGCGGCGGCTGCCGGAGACCACCGTGATCGCGCTGACCGGCTCGTCCGGCAAGACCTCCACGAAGGACCTGCTCGGCCAGGTGCTCGCGACGCACGCGCCGACCGTGTTCACCGAGGGCTCGTTCAACAACGAGATCGGCCTGCCGCTGACCGTGTTGCGCGCCGACGAGAACACCCGCTACCTGCTGCTGGAGATGGGCGCGCGCGGCGTCGGCCACATCAAGCAACTGTGCGAGCTCGCGCCGCCGAACATCGGCCTGGTGCTCAACATCGGCACCGCGCACGTCGGCGAGTTCGGCTCCAAGGAGACGACCGCGTCGGCGAAGGGCGAGCTGATCGAGGCGCTGCCGAAGGACGGGCTCGCCGTGCTCAACGCGGACGACGAGTACGTCGCGCGGATGGCGGAGCGTTCGGACGCCCCGGTGCTGTGGTTCGGTGACCAGCCGTCAGCCCGGGTGCGGGCCGCGGACGTCACCGTCGACGAGAACAGCTGCGCGGGCTTCACGCTGAGCGTGGACGGGGTCGAGGCGCGGGCGCAACTGCGCTTCGTCGGCGAGCACCAGGTCTCCAACGCCTTGGCCGCCGCCGCCGTCTGTACCGGTGTGGGAATGACCGTGCCCGAGATCGCGGCGGGGATCGACGCGGCCGAACCGCTCAGCGGCGGCCGGATGACCGTGACGCACCGCGCGGACGGCGTCATCGTGATCGACGACGCGTACAACGCCAACCCCGAGTCGATGCGCGCCGGGCTCAAAGCCCTCGCGACGCTCGCCCGCGCCCGTTCCGCGGGCCGGTCCTGGGCGGTGCTCGGGCAGATGGCCGAACTCGGCGACAGCTCGGCCGAGGCGCACGACGCGCTCGGGCGGCTCGCCGTGCGGCTGCGCGTGGACCGAGTGCTGGCGGTGGGCCCCGAGGCCCGGATGATCCACGCCGGCGCGATGCATGAGGGCTCCGGCGGACAGGAGTCCGCGACCGTGGCCGACCCGGACGAGGCGATCGCCGTGCTGCGCGCCCAGTTGCGCCCCGGCGACGTGGTCCTGGTGAAGGCCTCCAACTCCGTCGGCCTGCGGCGGGTGGCCCGTGCCCTGCTGGAGGATGACGAGCGATGATGAGAGCGGTTCTGTACGCCAGCGTGATCGCGCTGGTGTGCTCGCTGATCGGCACGCCCATGGCGGTGAAGTTCTTCGCCAAGCGCGGCTACGGCCAGGAGATCCGCGAGGACGGCCCGCAGACCCATCAGGTCAAGCGCGGCACGCCCACCATGGGCGGCACCGTCATCGTGCTCTCCACGCTGTTCGCCTACTTCGTCACCAAGCTGGCCACCGGGAAGTGGCCGACGGACTCGGCGCTGCTGGTGCTGTTCCTGATGACCGGTCTGGGCGCGGTCGGCTTCGTGGACGACTTCATCAAGATCTTCCGGCAGCGCTCGCTCGGCCTGCGCGCCAAGGCGAAACTGGTCGGCCAGTCGATCGTGACGGTCGTGTTCGCGGTGCTGGTGCTGCACTTCCCGAACTCGATGGGGCTGACCCCGGCGAGCGACCACGTGTCGTTCCTCTACGACATCGGCTGGCTGAGTCTGGGTCCCGTGCTGTTCGTGGTCTTCGCCTACCTGATCATCGCGGGCTGGTCGAACGCGGTGAACCTGACGGACGGTCTGGACGGCCTGGCCACCGGCGCGTCGGTGATGGCGTTCTCCGCGTACGTGGTGATCGGCGTGTGGCAGTACGGCCAGAGCTGCGGCTCCTCGCCGAGCAAGGGCTGCTACGAGGTGCGCGACCCGCTGGACCTCGCGATCGTGGCCGCCGCGCTGATGGGCGCCTGCTTCGGATTCCTGTGGTGGAACGCGGCCCCGGCCAAGATCTACATGGGCGACACCGGTTCGCTCGCGCTCGGCGGCGCCTTCGCGGGCCTGGCGATCTGCTCGCGCACCGAACTGCTCGCGGTGATCATCGGCGGCCTGTTCCTGCTGGAGATGTTCTCGGTCATCATCCAGGTCGGCTACTTCAAGGCCAGCAAGGGCAAACGGGTGTTCAAGATGGCGCCGCTGCACCATCACTTCGAGATGCTCGGCTGGCAGGAAGTCAACGTCGTCGTCAGATTCTGGATCATCGCAGGTTTATGCGTCGCGTTGAGTCTTGGCGTGTTCTACGGCGGATTCGCGGCGACGAAGTGAGACGGAGCGAGTAGCACGGCATGAGCAACGAGAGCGCGGACGCGATCGACTGGCGCGAGCCCGACCCGTACGGTGTCGCATCCGTTCCGTGGGAAGGGCTGCGCGTGTGCGTGGTCGGCGCGCGGGTGGTCGGCATCTCCGCCGCGTACGCGCTGCTGGACCTGGGCGCGGACGTGCTGCTGTGCGACCGCTACGACGACGCCGAGACCGCCGAGCGCTCGGCTCCGGTGGCCGAACGCGGCGCCGCGCTGCGACTCGGCGACGACAAGACGCTGCCGGAGGGCTGCGAGCTGCTGGTCGTCGTCCCCGGCATCCCGCCGTCCGCCCCGATCGTCGCCGCCGCCCGCGAGGCCGCGATCCCGGTCTGGGGCGACGCGGAGCTGGCGTGGCGGCTGCGCAAGCCGCTGCCGGACGGCTCCTTCGCGCCGTGGCTCGGCCTGACCGGCACCAACGGCAAGACCACGGCCGTCCGCATGCTCGCCGCGATGCTGGAGGCGGCCGGCAAGCGCGCGGTCGCCTGCGGCAACGTCGGATTCCCCATGGTGGACGCCGTCCTCGCGCAGGACCCCTACGAAGTCCTCGCGATCGAACTCTCCAGCTACCAGCTCTACTGGTCCGAGTCGCTGAGCCTGCTCGCCGCCGCGGTGCTGAACATCGCGCCGGACCACCTCGACTGGCACGGCTCGATGGACGAGTACATCAGGGCCAAGGCCAAGATCTACGAGCGCTGCCAGATCGCCTGCGTCTACAACGTCGCCGACAAGGTGACCGAGCACATGGTCGAGGAGGCCGACGTCGTCGAAGGCTGCCGCGCCATCGGCTTCACCCTCGGCGCCCCCGGCCTGTCGATGCTCGGCGTGGTCGACGGAATCCTCGCCGACCGCGCCTTCATCGAGAACCGCAGAAGCGCCGCCGCCGAACTCGGCACGATCTACGACGTCGAACCGCACGCCCCGCACAACGTCGCCAACGCCCTCGCCGCCGGAGCCCTCGCCCGCGCCTACGGCGTCCCGGTCGAGGCGGTCCGCGACGGCCTGCGCAACTTCCGGCCGGACCCGCACCGCATCGAGTTCGTCGCCGTGCTCGACGGCGTGGACTACGTGGACGACTCCAAGGCCACGAACACCCACGCGGCGGCCGCGTCCCTCGCCTCCTACGAGCACATCGTCTGGATCGCCGGCGGCCTCGCCAAGGGCGCCCGGTTCGACGACCTCGTCGAGAAGTCCGCCAAGCGTCTGCGCGGCGTCGTCCTGCTCGGCCAAGACCGCGCCGTCATCGCCGAGGCCCTGCGCGAGAACGCCCCGCACGTCCCCGTCCGCGACATCGGCGGCGCCGACACCGGCCTGGACGCCGAAGCGTCCATCGACCTCATCCTCGACGCCGCCGCCGAACTGGCCCAGCAAGGCGACACCGTCCTGCTGGCCCCCGCCTGCGCCTCAATGGACATGTTCGTCTCCTACAACGAGCGCGGCGACCTCTTCGCCAAGGCCGTCAAGGCAAGGAAGGCCGCGCGCGGTTAGCGCACAAGATCGGTTGCGATCCGATCGTGAAGTCGGCCGAGCGGGGATGTGTCCCCGCTCGGCCGTTGCCGTCTTCGGTCTCGCGCATTCCCGTGGCGGTGACCCGGCTTAATAGGGTCATGCGCTAACCTCGCGAGAGTCACGGGCGGCGGAGAGGTCAGGCGGCGGATGGGCGTGGTGGTGCGGGCGCGGACCGGGCTTGCGCAGGCCCGGCAGTGGCTGCGGCACCCGATGGCGCCCTACTTCATACTGATCGGGGCCACGGCGCTGCTGGTGGGGATCGGGCTGCTCGAGGTCTACTCCGCGTCCACCACGAACAACCTGGTCACCGGGAAGCCGGAGCTGGGGACGATCGCGAAGCAGGCGGCGTCGGCGGCGATCGGGGTGCCGCTGCTGATCGTGGCGGCGCGGCTGCCGGTGCGGGTGTACCGGCTGATGGCGTATCCGCTGCTGATCGTCACGCTGCTGCTGCTGGTCGCGGTGCTCGCGTTCGGGCAGGTGTCGACCGGCGGCAACCAGAACTGGCTGGTGCTCGGGCCGCTGACCATTCAGCCGAGCGAGTTCGCGAAGTTCGCGCTGGTGCTGTGGGGCGCGGATCTGCTGGACCGCAAGGAGAAGCGGCTCACCAGCTGGGACCACCTGATCGTGCCGCTGCTGCCGATGGCCGGTGTGATCATCGGCCTGGTCATGCTCGGCGGCGACATGGGGACGTCGATGGTCATCGCGGCCATCGCCTTCAGCCTGCTGTTCGTGGTCGGCGCGCCGGCGCGGCTGTTCACGGTGCTGACCGGGGGCGCGGCGGGGCTGGCGACGCTCGCCGTGCTGATCCGGCCGAGCCGGGTTCGCCGGTTCACGGAGTTCCTGTCCAGTTCCGCGGCCGACCCCACCGGCACCGGGTACCAGGCCGCGCAGGGCTTCAGCGCGCTGTCCTCCGGCGGCTGGTTCGGCGTCGGGCTCGGCGCCAGCCGGGAGAAGTGGGGGCAGCTGCCCGAGGCGCAGACCGACTTCATCTTCGCGATCATCGGCGAGGAGATGGGCCTGTTCGGGGCGCTGGCCGTGCTCGCGCTGTTCGTCCTCGTCGGGTACTCCGGGCTGCGGATAGCGCTGAGCGCGCAGGACGGGTTCATCCGGCTCGCCTCCGCGGCCGTGACCGGCTGGCTGATGGCGCAGACGCTGATCAACCTCGGCGCGGTGCTCGGCGCGCTGCCGATCGCGGGCGTGCCGCTGCCCTTCGTTTCCTACGGCGGCTCCTCGCTGCTGCCCTCGCTGGCCGCGGTCGGCATGCTGCTCTCCTTCGCCCGCACCCAGTACCGGCGCGGCGAGGTCGACGATCTTCCGGACGACGCCTCCTCCGGCGCCCCGGCACCCGCTAAGCTCGGCTCGCGTACCCCCAAGGCTCGCGATCGCGCCGCCGAGAAGTTGGGAAACCCCTCGTGACCGAAGATCCTCCGCTGCACGTGGTGCTGGCCGGCGGCGGCTCCGCCGGGCACATCGAACCGGCCCTCGCGCTGGCCGACGCGCTGCGCCGCCGGGACGAGCGGACCGAGATCACCTGCCTCGGCACGACGAAGGGCCTGGACACCAGGCTCATCCCGCAGCGCGGCTATCCGCTCGAGCTGATCCCAGCCGTCCCGCTGCCGCGCAGGCCCACGATGGACGTGTTCACCGTCCCCTCCCGGCTGGCCGGGACCGTGCGCCTCGCGGCCGAGGTGCTGGACAAGGCCGCCGCGGACGTCGTCGTCGGCTTCGGCGGCTACGTCGCGCTGCCCGCCTACTTCGCCGCGCGCCGCCGCTCGGTGCCGATCGTGGTGCACGAGGCGAACGTGCGGCCTGGCCTGGCGAACCGGATCGGCGCGCGGATGACGGACTGGATCGCGACCGGGTCCCCCGACTGCCGGCTCGGCGGCGGGCGCTACCTGGGCATGCCGCTGCGCCAGATGATCTCGGGCCTGGACCGGCAGGCCCTGCGTGCCGAGGCGGTGGAGTTCTTCGGGCTGCGGCCGGAGCTCAAGACCCTGCTCGTGTTCGGCGGTTCGCAGGGCGCCCGGCGGCTGAACGAGGCGATCGAGGGCGCGGCCGAGGAGTTCTCGGCGGCCGGCGTGCAGATCGTGCACGCGCTCGGCCGCGGCGCCTGGCGGGAGGGCGACGAGGTCGCGGTCTCCGGTGCCCGCTACGTGCGCGTGCCGTACCTGGACCGGATGGATCTGGCGTACGCGGCGGCCGACGCGGTGCTCTGCCGCGGCGGGATGATGACCTGCTCCGAGCTCGCCGCCGTCGGCCTGCCCGCGGTATACGTGCCGCTGCCGATAGGCAACGGTGAGCAGCGGCTGAACGCGCAGCAGGTGGTCCGCGCGGGCGGCGGCCTCATGGTGGACGACGACGAACTGACCCCGGCGTGGCTGACGGCGAATCTGCTGCCGCTGTACGCCGATCGCGAGAAGCTGGACGAGATGGCAAATGCCGCCGCGGCGTTCGGGCGGCGGGACGGTGACGAAGCGTTGGTGGAGCTGGTGTACGAGGCGGTGCGCGCGAGCGCGGCGGCGGACAAGGAAGAGACCGTGACGGCGGAGGCGGACAAGTGAGCGAGCTTGTGAGCTCACCATTGAGCACAGTGCCTGCGCGAACGCGCCTGCCGAGCGCCGGCGAGGTGATGGCGTGAGCAACATCCACGGCCTCTACCACCGGCGGCTCGATCCGCTGCCGCCGGCCGAGGAGCTGGGCCGGATCCACTTCGTGGGCATCGGCGGCGTCGGCATGGCGCCGGTCGCGCGCGTCGCGCTGGAGCGCGGCCTGCCGGTCTCCGGCAGCGACATCAAGCGCACGCCGACGGTCGACGAGCTCGAACACGACGGAGCGATCATCTCGCTCGGCCAGCGCCCGGAGAACCTGGACGGCGTGGACACCGTCGTCGTCTCCACCGGCCTGCGCGCGGACAACGTCGAGATCCTCGCGGCGAAGGAGCGCGGCCTCCGCGTCATCCACCGGGCCACGGCGCTCGCCTCGCTGATGGTCGGGCGCACGTCCGTGCTCGTCGCGGGCACGCACGGCAAGACGACCACGACCTCGATGCTCGCCGTCGCGCTGACCGAGCTCGGCCTCGACCCCTCGTACATCATCGGCGGCGAGATCGGCGCGACCGGGCTCAGCGGGCACGCGGGCAAGGGCGAGGTCTTCGTCGCCGAGGCCGACGAGTCCGACGGCACCTTCACGCACTACGAGCCGGACATCGCGGTCGTCACCAACGTCGAACTCGACCACCCGGACTACTTCGAGTCCGTCGCCGCCGTATACGAGGCCTTCAAGGCCTTCGTCGACCGGATCAAGCCCGGCGGCACGCTCGTGGCCTGCGTCGACGACCCGGGCGCGCGGATCGCGATCGAGCACGCGCACGCGAAGGGGATCACGGTCCTCACGTACGGGATTTCGGCAGAAGCGGATATCCGCATCACCGACGTCGCGATCGCCAGCGGCAGTTCGAAGGCGCTGCTGGCCGGCGACATCGACCTCAACCTCAATATGACAGGGCGTCACAACGTCGAGAACGCCGGTGCCGCCGTCGCGGTGCTGTCCGCGTTCGTCGATCGCGCCGCGGCCGCCAAGGCGCTCGCCCACTTCACCGGCGCGCGTCGCCGGATGGAGCTGATCGGCGAGGTCGGGGGAGTGCGCGTGTACGACGACTACATGCACCACCCGACCGAGATCGCCGCGACTCTCGCCGCCTACCGCGAGCTGGCCGGGAACGGCCGGCTGATCGTCGCGTTCCAGCCGCAGCGCTACTCCCGGGCGCAGGCCTTCCTGCGCGAGTACGGCGCTCCGCTCGGCGCGGCCGATCTTGTCGCAGTGCTCGAGGTCTACCCGGGCTCCGGCGAGGACCCGATCCCCGGCGTGACCGGCTCGGTGATCGCGCGGGACGTGCCGCTGCCCGCCGAACAGGTCGTGTTCGAGCCCGAGACGGCGAACGTGCCGGGGCTGCTCGCGGACTGGGCGCGGCCGGGCGACGTGGTGGTGACCGCGGGCGCGGGCAACGTCACCACCGTAGGGCCGAAGGTGCTCGACCTGCTGCGTCGGCGCGCCGAGATCCAGGGATAGCCCTTGAGCGACGCCAGCGAGGACGCGCGACGCGTCTCCGATCTGCCGGCCCGGCTGTACGCGGCCCGGCTGCGGGCGCGTGCGCGCTGGCGCCGGCTCTCGGTGACGCTCACCGTGACCGCGTGCCTGCTCGCGTTGATCGGATACCTGCTGCTCTGGCACACCTCGTTGATCGCGGTTCGCGGCATCAAGGTCGTCGGCACGAAAAGTATCACCGCAACACAGGTATTGACGGCGGCTCAGATCACCGCAGGCGGCCCGATGGCAGCGCTGAACACCGGAGCCGCGGCCGCGCGAGTGGATAAGATTCCGCAGGTCGCTTCCGCGAAGGTGAGCCGGAACTGGCCGGGAACCGTCGTGATCACGGTCACCGAGCGGAGTGCCGCAGCGCTCGTTCCGGACGCGCGGGGATACGAGGTCGTCGACCGCGGCGGCGTCGTGTTCGGCCAGGTCTCGAAGGCGACCAAGGGCCTGCCGGTGATCACGGTCTCCGCCCCGGCCAAGGCGGCCGAGGTCGTGCCCGGAGCCCTCGCCGCGCTGCGCGCCCTGCCCTCGAGCGTGGCCGCGCAGATCTCCGCGATCACCGCGTCCGATCCATATGCCATCACATTGCGATTCACTGACGGGGCGACGGTTAATTGGGGCGGCGGTGACGGCGCCGTCGACAAAGCCCGCGATCTGGTGGCGCTGCTGCGCATAGGGGGCGGCAGGCACTACGATGTGAGTGCACCTGATGCTCCGGCAATGTCATAAAATAAGCTGATAAAGCGTTGAAGCGACAAGTAATCAGCGAAACTGCGGTGGGGTGACTTTCGGCGTGTTCGTTGCGGGGTGAGCACTGTCCGACCTACTGTCGTTTCGTCGATGGAGTCATCTAGATGATGTTGACGGCCGTCAGGGGCGATACAGTTCTTGACTGGACCGTGTGCGCGGCCGCTGACCGCGCGCCGCGGCGAACAACTCACCAGCGCGAGAGGCCTTCGAATCGTGGGTGCACCCCAGAACTACCTGGCCGTCATCAAAGTCGTGGGCATCGGCGGCGGCGGCGTCAACGCGATCAACCGGATGATCGAGGTCGGACTCAAGGGTGTCGAGTTCATCGCGATCAACACCGACGCGCAGGCGCTGCTGATGAGCGACGCGGACGTCAAGCTCGACGTCGGGCGTGAACTGACGCGTGGTCTGGGCGCGGGCGCGAACCCCGACGTGGGCAAGAAGGCCGCCGAGGACCATGCCGAGGAGATCGAAGAGGTCATCAAGGGCGCCGACATGGTGTTCGTGACCGCGGGCGAGGGCGGCGGCACCGGCACCGGCGGCGCGCCCGTCGTCGCGCGGATCGCCCGTTCGCTCGGCGCGCTCACCATCGGCGTGGTCACCCGGCCGTTCACCTTCGAGGGACGGCGCCGGGCGACGCAGGCCGAGGAGGGCATCGCGGAGCTGCGCGCCGAGGTCGACACCCTCATCGTCATCCCCAACGACCGGCTGCTCTCGATCTCCGCGCCGGGCGCCACCGTGCTCGACGCCTTCAAGTCCGCCGACCAGGTGCTGCTCAGCGGCGTCCAGGGCATCACGGACCTGATCACCACCCCGGGCCTGATCAACCTGGACTTCGCCGACGTCAAGTCGGTGATGTCCGAGGCGGGTTCCGCGCTGATGGGCATCGGCTCAGCGCGCGGCGAGAACCGGGCGACGGCGGCGGCCGAGATGGCGATCTCCTCCCCGCTGCTCGAGGCCTCGATCGACGGCGCGCGCGGCGTGCTGCTGTCCATCTCCGGCGGCTCGGACCTCGGCCTGTTCGAGATCAACGAGGCCGCGCAGCTGGTCTCCGAGGCGGCCCACCAGGACGCGAACATCATCTTCGGCGCCGTGATCGACGACGGCCTCGGCGACGAGGTGCGGGTCACCGTCATCGCCGCGGGCTTCGACGGCGGCCAGCCGACCAAGCGCCGCGAGCCGGTGATCACGCACACCGACAAGGCCGAGGCCGGCGGCACCACCGTGCACAACGGGATGCTCGGCGGCTCGACCCCCGCGCCGGAGGAGGACGCGAACGCGAACACCGCGCCGCTGCCGACGATCCCGCCGACCCGGGCCGAGGACGACATCGACATCCCCGCTTTCCTGAAGAACATCAACTAGGCGGGCCGGGCCCGCCGGCGGATAGGCTCCAGGTGTGGAGATCTTCAGGCACGGCCGGGTTCGCCTCGCCTTCTCGGACCGGCACGGCGGCGTCAGCGCGGCGCCCTACGGTTCGCTCAATCTCGCCGACCACGTCGGCGACGATCCGGCGGCGGTCCGGCGCAACCGCGAGCTCGCCGCGACCGGGCTCGGGCTCGATCCCGAGCGCGTGGTCTATCTGACGCAGGTTCACGGGGCCGAGGTGGTCCTGGCCCGCGAGCCCTGGGACGACGGGGAGCGGCCCGAGGCGGACGCCGGCCTCACCGACGTGCCCGGCCTGGGCCTGGCGATCATGGTCGCCGACTGCACCCCGGTCCTGCTGGCCGATCCCGCGGCCGGGATCATCGCCACCGCGCACGCGGGGCGTCCCGGGATGGCCGCCGGGGTGGTGCCCGCGACCGTCGCGAGGATGGCCTCGCTCGGCGCCGAACCCTCCCGGATCATCGCGTACACCGGGCCGGCCGTGTGCGGATCCTGCTACGAGGTGCCGGAGACGATGCGCGCGCACGTCGCCGAACGGGTGCCGGAATCCTTCGCCACGACCGGCTGGGGCACGCCGTCCGTGGACGTCCCCGGCGGGGTCTGGGCGCAGTTGCGCGCCGCCGGGATCACCCCGGAGCACAGCCACCGCTCCGAGATCTGCGCGATGGAGTCGAAGGATCACTACTCCTACCGGCGCGAGGGCGTGACCGGCCGCTTCGCCGGATTCATCTGGATGACCGCGGACACTGGAACCGCGGACACCGAGACCCGAGCCTCCTGATGGCGGATCGGGCCGCGGAGATCGCCGCGAACCTGACCGCCGTCAACGAGCGGATCTCCGCGGCTTGCGCCGCCGCCGGCCGCGACGCCGGGAAGGTGACGCTCGTCGCCGTCACCAAGTTCCGTCCGGCCTCGGATGTGCTCCACCTGCTTCGCCTCGGCCAGACCGTGTTCGGCGAGAACCGGGACCAGGAGGCGTCGGCGAAGGCGGCGCAGGTGGCCGCGGAACGCGCCGCGGATTTTACCGACGCGGCGTCGGATCCCAAGCCCGAATGGCACTTCATCGGACAGCTCCAGACGAACAAGGTCAAATCAGTCGTCTCCTATGCCGACGCCGTCGAGTCGGTCGATCGGCTCTCTCTCGTCACCGCGCTGGACAGGGCCGCGTTCCGCGCCGAACGCCGGATCCGCGCGTTCGTGCAGGTCAATCTGGACCTCGAGGCCGTGCGCGACGGATCGGGGCGGGGCGGCGCGCATCCGGACGAGGTGCTCGAAATCGCTGACGCGGTGGCCGGATCCGACGCGTTGGCGCTGGCCGGGCTGATGGCGGTGGCCCCGCTCGGCGTGCCGCCGGAGCCCGCATTCGAGCGCCTCGGCGACCTTGCCGCGCAACTGCGTGGAATCCATGCTGATGCCGTGTCACTCTCGGCGGGGATGAGTGGAGATCTCGAAGCGGCCGTCGCCGCGGGTGCGACACACGTCCGCATCGGGACCGCGTTGCTCGGCGGCAGGCCTCCGCTGCGGTAACGTCGTGATTTGAGTGGGTTTCATGAGTAAAGCCGATCAGCCGCTGACTCAGACAGTGAATGTCAGCAGTCGCAGGCGTGCGGACCAGGATTAGACGGAAGGACGGGTCATGCCCGGTTTCATCAAGAAGACGGCCGTCTACCTCGGTCTGTCCGAGGGGGAGGACCCCTACGCGTACGAGGACGAGGACTACGAGTCCGCCGAGCCCGCGGAGGCGCACGCCGAGCAGGCCGAGGAGGAGCGCGAGGAGGAGTTCGTCCCGCGCTTCGCCCAGCAGCCGCCGCGCTACAGCGAGCCCGCGGCGCCGCGCCAGGCGCCGCCCTCGGCCGCCGAGCAGGAGGTGCGGCCGCTGTTCCTGGCCGAGCAGACCCGGCGCTCGAACGTCCCGGTGCCGGCGCGGCAGCCCTCGGCCTCGATCCGGCCGACCACGGTGGCGGTGCTGCCGGATTCCTACGAGCGCAACGGATCCGGCGCCGGCGAGCCGTACCGGATCACCACGCTGCACCCGCAGCGCTACGACGACGCGCGCACCATCGGCGAGCACTTCCGCGACGGCACCCCGGTCATCATGAACCTGAGCGAGATGGGCGACCCGGACGCGAAGCGGCTGGTCGACTTCGCGGCAGGCTTGGTTTTCGGCCTGCGGGGAAGCATCGAGAGAGTGACACAGAAGGTCTTTCTGCTGTCACCTGCTAACGTCGATGTGACGGCCGAGGACAAGGCCCGCATCGCAGAAGGCGGGTTCTTCAACCAGAGCTGACCGACGGTGTCCGACCGGACGCCGCGGGTGACTGCGGTCCGGAAGGAACGGTGCGGCGGATGCACGTGGCGATCCAAGTGATCACGGTTGTGCTCTGGGTCTACTGGATCCTGCTCATGTTCCGGCTCGTGATGACGTGGGTTTTCCAATTCGCCCGCTCGTACGACCCACGCGGTGTCATGCTGGTAGCCGTGGAGTCCGCCTACACCGCCACCGATCCGCCGCTGAAGTTTCTGCGGCGGTACATCCCGCCGTTGCGGATCGGCGGTCTGGCGCTCGACCTGGCGTTCTTGCTGTTAGTGATCATCCTGTTCCTGGCGATCCAGTTCGTGGGAACGATCTGAGCGACGATCTGACGATACATAACAGCCAGGACACGAGATATTGTCTGTCCGGTACGCCGACGACCACGCCGAGGTGAAGAGATGCCGTTGACCCCCGAGGATGTGCACAACAAGCAGTTCACGACCGTCCGCCTCCGCGAGGGCTACGACGAAGAAGAAGTCGATGCCTTCCTGGATGAGGTGGAGGCGGAGCTGACCCGTCTGCTGCGGGAGAACGAGGAGCTGCGCGCCAAGCTGGCGGCGGCGACTCGCGCCGCGGCCCAGGCCCAGCAACAGGCGCAGCAGGCCCAGCAGCAGGCGCAGGCCGCGCAGCAGTCCGGTCCGATGGATCGGGGTGGGCCTGGCCCGATGGATCGCCCGCCGATGGATCGCGCTCCGGTACCCATGGACCGGATGCCGCAGCGTCGCGAGCCGCAGCCCATACCTCCGCAGCTGCCCGCCCCGATGCCGATGGCCATGGCGGTGCCGCAGCAGCCCCAGTACCCGCAGGTGCAGCCGGGCGGCGACTCCGCCGCGCGCGTGCTGGCGCTGGCGCAGCAGACGGCCGACCAGGCGATCGCCGAGGCGCGCAACGAGGCCAACAAGATCGTCGGCGAGGCGCGCACCCGGGCCGACGGGCTCGAGCGCGAGGCCCGCAACAAGGCCGAGGCCCTGGAGCGGGACGCGCAGGAGAAGCACCGCGTCGCGATGGGCACGCTGGAGCAGGCCCGTGCCTCGCTCGAGCGCAAGGTCGAGGACCTGCGCGCCTTCGAGCGCGAGTACCGGCAGCGGCTCAAGTCGTACCTGGAGAGCCAGATGCGCCAGCTCGAGTCGAACAGCAGCGAGGACTCGGCGCTGGCCCGCAGCTCCGGCTCGTCCTACTCGGGTGGCGGCGTGCCGCAGCTCGGTCCGGGCAGCTCGGCGTCGGCTGCGCCCCCGCAGGCTCCGCCCCAGCAGCAGCAGCCCCAGTCCATGCCCGGCATGGGCGGCCTGAACTCCTCCGGCATCGGCATGGTTCCGGGCATGGGGCAGTCCGGCTCGCAGCCGAGCTACGCCGCGGCGGCGCCGAACCCGGGCATGCCCGGGCAGGCTCCTGCCATGGCCGGCTCCTCGATGAGCCAGATGACCCAGACGATGGCCCCGATCCGGCCCGGTGTCCCGCCGCAGCCGAACCCGGGCTTCCCGCCGACCCCGTCCCCGATGCGCGGCTTCCTGATCGACGAGGACGCCGACAGCTGAGGCCGCGCGACGCGGACAGTACCCGTGGACGAGCTCATGGACGAGGACGCCGACAGCCGAGGCCGCGCGATGCGGACTCCGCTCGTGGGCGTGGACCCCGACTCCTGACGGCTGAGGCTCCCATCTGGTTCCATCTCGCGGCGTGAGGCGTACGCTCCGGTGGCCCGCGGTCCGGCGTGGTGCCGCGGCTCCCGGAGGTCAGGCTCGCCGCATGACGGGATACGGTTCGGAATGCGGTTTCTGACCCCACGTCAATACTAGCCGTAGCCATGGTCTCACGGGTAGTGCTCATACTCCCATACAGAGTGCGCCCCCTGGCGCACTAGGGCGCGCGACTGCTTGACTGCCGGTGTGGGGCAGGAGACGGTCGCCGAGTGGCGCGCGGCGCTCGCGGTGGCGAGTGCGGGATACACCGCGTCCTCGGTACGCCCGTTGCGGGCCAGCGACCCGGCTCAGGTGGGCCCGTACCGCCTTGAGGCGGTCCTCGGGCAGGGCGGCATGGGCCGGGTGTTCCTGGCCCGGCAGGAGGGCGCGGCTGACGCGGCCGCGGTCGCCCTGAAAGTGCTCTCGCAGACCGGCGACGCGACGGCGCGCGCACGGTTCCGGCGGGAGTTGGCGGCCGCGCGGCGGGTCGAGGGCGACGGCACGGCCCGGGTGCTGGACGGAGATCCGGACGCCGACCCGCCCTGGTTGGCCACCGAGTACATCGACGGCCCGACGCTGGATCGCCTGGTCGCCGAACGTGGTCCGCTCTCTGTGCGGGCCGCGGCGGGGCTCGCGGTCGGCGTGGCCGGCGCGTTGTCCACGATCCACACCGCGGGCGTGGTGCACCGCGATCTCAAGCCCGCGAACATCATCCTGGCACCGGACGGCCCGCGCGTCGTCGACTTCGGCATCGCCCGAACCGCGGACGCCACCACCCTCAGCGTGTCCGGCTGGACCATGGGCACGCCCGGCTACATGGCGCCGGAGCAGATCGCCGACCCGCGCTCCGTCGGCCCGGCCGTGGACGTCTTCGCACTCGGCGCGGTGCTCGTCTTCGCCACCACCGCCCTCTCGCCGTACTCCGGCGGTGACGCGGCCACGGTCATCTACCGCATCGTGCACGGCGAACCGAACCTCGACGGCGTGCCGGACGAGCTGCGCGAGCTGGTCACCGCCTGCCTGGCGAAGAGCGCCGAGGACCGGCCGCGTCTCGAGGCGGTCGCCGCGACGGGCCTGCGCATCGTCGACCTCGCCCGGCAGAACGCCGCCGCGGCCCTTCCCGCCGAGCCGATCCTCCCGGACCCCACCCTGGTCGCCGCCGCGACCGTCATCACGCCCATCGCGCCCGTCACGCCGAGCAGGCCCGTCACCCCGCTGCCCGAGACCGGCGAACGCTCCGTCAGGCCGACCGCCGACAGCTTCCGAGCCCGACGGATACGCCGCGGCCCGCTCGGCCTGCTCGTCGCCTTGGTCGTCGCGGCGCTGGGCGTGACCAGTTGGTTCGCCGTCGCGGCGCTCGCCCGTCCGTCGCACGCCGCCACGGCGGGCACGACGACCCACTCCGCCACCGCCGGCGCGAAGAAGAACAACTCCGCGAGCAGCGTCTCCGCCTTCGCCGGGGGCACGGTCCTGGCCGGACCGGGCTGTGCGAGCTCGAAGTGGACTGTGTTTTCCATCACATCCGGCAGCCTGGAGACCGGGATCGCCGGCGGCGATCCGGCCTGCGGCGGCACGACGGACACCTTCCGCAAATCGGGCAATGCATCTGAATCCGGGTCAAGCGCGAACTGGGCCTTCGCCTTCAAGCGCCCGGTGACCTGCACGCTGCGGATCTACATCGCGAACGCGGACCCGTCCTCCGGCTTCGCCGTCTACAAGGTCACGGCGAACGGCCGGACGAACCGTTTCCGGGTGAGCCAAGCGGACAATAAGGGAAAATTCGCCGCCAATGCCGCCCTCGACGACCTCGCGGCCCCCGATGGTGTGATCAAGCTCACGCTGACCGATATCAGCGTCCTCACGGCGGATAAGAACCACGTGACCGCCTCGTCGGTCTCCGCCGCCTGTCGGCTCGGCTGAGTTCCGAGCTGACCGGCGGCGTGCGAGTTCCGGCGAATCCGGGCCCGGGTCAGCCGGCCTTCGCGACCGTGAACTCCAGGCCCAGCTCCTCGTCGCGGAAGGCCTCCGCGCCCAGCGACGCGCCGTGCGCGGCGAACTCGACGGCGAGCACCTCCTCCGCGATCGACGCCTGATGCGCCGTCAGGGCCGCGACGGTGTCGGCGTCGGAGGCGAACCAGCGCAGCGTGATCCGGTCCGAGACCTCGAGACCGCTGGTCTTGCGCGCCTCCTGGATCAGCCGCACGGCGTCGCGGGAGAGGCCGGCCAGCTTGAGCTCCGGAGTGATCGTCAGATCCAGCGCGACGGTCTCGCCGCCGGCGGTGGCGACCGCCCAGCCCTCCTGCGGGGTCTCGGTGACGATGACCTCCTCGGCCGTCACCTCGACCGGCTCGCCCTCGACCAGGACCGTGGCCACGCCGGCCGAGCGCAGCGCCGCCGCCAGTTCGGCCGCGTCCGCCGCCGCGATCGCGTTGGCCACCAGCGGAGTCCGCTTCGCGAAGCGCTTGCCGAGCGCGCGGAAGTTGCCCTTCGCGCTGTACTGCAGCAGGTCGCCCGCCGCGTCGCTGAGTGCGTCAGTGCTCTGCACGTTCAGTTCCTCGGCGATCTGCGCGCGCAGTTCCTCGCCCAGTTCGGCCCAGCCGTTCGCACCGACCAGGGCCCGGCCGAGCAGCTGCCGGGTCCGCACCGAGGACTCGGCACGCGTGGCCCGGCCCAGCTCGACCAGCCGTCGCACCATCGCCATCTGGGCCGCCAGCCGGTCGTCGATCACCGCTTCGTCGGCCACCGGCCACGCGGCCAGGTGCACCGACTCCGGGGCGTCCGGGGAGACCGGGCGCACCACGTCCTGCCAGACCCGCTCGGTGATGAACGGCACCAGCGGGGCCATCAGCCGGGTGAGCGTGTCCAGCACGGTGTGCAGGGTGGCCAGGGCCGCGGGCTCCGCCTTCCAGAACCGCCGCCGGGACCGCCGCACGTACCAGTTCGACAGGTCCTCGACGAAGGTCGCGAGCAGCTTGCCGGTCTGCTGGGTGTCGAAGTCCTCCAGCGCCGCGTCCACGTCGCGCACCAGCCGGTTCAGCTCGGAGAGCACCCAGCGGTCCAGCACCGGCCGCTCGGCCGGCGCCGGGTCGCCCGGCGACGGCGTCCAGTCCCCGGCCCGCGCGTAGAGCACCTGGAAGGCCACGGTGCTCCAGTAGGTGCCCAGCGTCTTGCGCACGACCTCCTGGATGGTCCCGTCGCCCACCCGGCGCGCCGACCACGGCGAGCCGCCCGCCAGCATGAACCAGCGCAGCGGGTCCGCGCCGTGCCGGTCCATCAGCGGGATCGGCTCCAGGATGTTGCCCAGGTGCTTGGACATCTTCCGGCCGTCCTCGGCCATGATGTGCCCGAGACACAGCACGTTTCGATACGAGGACTGATCGAAGACCAGCGTGCCGATCGCCATCAGCGTGTAGAACCAGCCGCGCGTCTGGTCGATGGCCTCGCAGATGAAGTCCGCGGGGTACGAGGCCTGGAACTCGTCGACCGAGCCGTCCAGGTGCGGATAGCCGAGCTGCGCGAACGGCATCGACCCGGCGTCGTACCAGCAGTCGATGACCTCGGGCACCCGCTCGGCCGTGGCGCCGCACGCCGCGTCGCCGTCCTTCGAGGGGCAGGGGAAGGAGACCTCGTCGATGAACGGCCGGTGCGGATCCAGGCCGGCCAGGTCGCGACCGGCCAGCGCGCCGAGCTCGCTCAGCGAACCGACGCACGTCAGGTGCCCCTCGGCGCAGCGCCAGATCGGCAGCGGCGTGCCCCAGTACCGGTTACGCGACAGCGCCCAGTCGATGTTGTTGTTCAGCCAGTCGCCGTACCGGCCGTGCTTGACGTTCTCCGGGTACCAGTTCGTCGCCTCGTTCTCCCGGAGCAGGGCGTCCTTGACGGCCGTGGTGCGGATGTACCACGACGGCTGCGCGTAGTAGAGCAGCGCGGTGTGGCAGCGCCAGCAGTGCGGGTAGGAGTGCTCGTATTCGAGGTGCCGGAACAGCACGCCGCGGTCACGCATGTCCGCGACCAGCCGCTCGTCGGCCTTCTTGAAGAACACGCCGCCGACCAGCGGCACCGACTCGTCGAAGGTGCCGTCCGGGCGCACCGGGTTGACTACCGGCAGGCCGTAGTTCCGGCTCACTCGGAGGTCGTCCTCACCGAACGCCGGTGCCTGGTGCACCAGGCCGGTGCCGTCCTCCGTGGTCACGTAGCCGTCGAGCACGACGTAGTGCGTCGGCACGTCGGCCGGGAACTCGACCAGCTCGAACGGACGCTGATAGGACCAGCGCTCCATCTCGCGGCCGGAGTACGACGCGCCGACCTGCTCCCAGCCCTCGCCGAGCGCCTTCTCGACCAGCGGCTCGGCCACGACCACCGTCTCGTTGCCGTTGCTCACGGCCACGTAGGTCACGTCGGGGTGCACGGCGACCGCGGTGTTCGACGGCAGCGTCCACGGCGTCGTCGTCCACACCAGCAGCGCGGCCGCGCCGGCGAGCGGGCCGGAGGTCAGCGGCATCCGCACGTACACGGACGGATCGACGATCGTCTCGTAGCCCTGCGCGAGTTCGTGGTCTGAGAGGCCGGTGCCGCAGCGCGGGCAGTAGGGCGCCACGCGGTGGTCCTGGACGAGCAGGCCCTTGTCGAAGATCTGCTTGAGCGACCACCACACCGACTCGATGTAGGACGGGTTCATGGTCCAGTAGGCCTTGGACAGGTCCACCCAGTAGCCCATGCGCTCGGTGAGCTTCTCGAACTCGTCGACGTGCCGCTCGACCGACGCGCGGCACTTGGCGTTGAACTCGGCGATGCCGTACGCCTCGATGTCCTTCTTGCCGGTGAAGCCCAGCTCCTTCTCCACCGCGAGCTCGACCGGCAGGCCGTGGCAGTCCCAGCCGCCCTGCCGCTCGACGCGGTAGCCCTTCATCGTCTTGAAGCGCGGGAAGACGTCCTTGAACACGCGCGCCTCGACGTGGTGCGTGCCGGGCATGCCGTTCGCGGTCGGCGGGCCCTCGTAGAAGGTCCAGCGCGGTCCGTCCGCCGTCGCCTCGAGGGACTTGCGGAACACGGACTCCTGGCGCCAAAGGTCGAGCACCTCGTGTTCGAGGGTGACCAGGTCCGCCTTGGCGGGTACGGGGCGGTACATCGGCGGGTCCCTCCGCGGCTCGTCGTATGCTGCGAAGGCCCTGGCCTCGCGCAGCACCGGTCACGAAGGGACGAGCGCTCGTCGGCAGACGGCGTCCCGCGGTACCACCCTCCTTGGCGCGGTTCCCGCTCGGGGAACTCACACCCACTCAACTCGCGGAAAGGCCGGTTCTACTGAGGAGCCCGCGCGGGGGTCCCGTTCTTCCGGCGGCTCGGGGGTGATGGCCCCTTCGTCGCCGACTCGATCCGCAGGGCTCCAGTGTACGGCTTCGCGGACGTGGTCTCATTCGGTTAAATCGATACCGTGATCTCCGCCGTGCCGCCCGCCGCCCCTCCCGTCAAGATCCCCATCCGGGTGAAGCCGGGCTCGGCGCGCGCCAGGGTGGGCGGATCGTACGGGGACAAGGGGGCGCTCGTCGTGGCAGTGACGGAGCGCGCGGTGGACGGGCGCGCCACCGCCGCCGCGCTCCGGGCGGTGGCCGCGGCGCTCGGGGTCCGCCGTTCGGCCGTCAGCCTGCACAGCGGCGCCACCAGCAGGGACAAGGTGCTGCTCGTCGAGGACCCGCCGGCCGACCTCGTGACCAGGCTCGACATGCTTCGGGGTTGAAGTAGCCGGTTTACCATGCGAAACCGCATGGTCACCGGGCGTACTGTCAGCCGGTCGGCCCAGCGATCGGCCGGAAAAGATCTTCACCGTTCCGTGATTAGCGCTTCGCCGGGCCGGGCACCAATCTGCCGCGTAACCCGTTATGCGGAATGGGTGAACGACGCAACCGCGTTGGACCTACCCGCAGCCCGGCCGGCCCACCGCGGATCCGCTGGTGGTGACCGGTCCTTTTGATCCGATCCGAGAGCGAGGGATGCACCTTGAGCACCACCGCGCGTACCACCGCCACCCCGGCGGCCTCGTCGCCCGCAGCCAAGACCGCGAAGAAGGCGCCCGCGGCCAAGTCCGCCGCGCGCCCGGCGACCAAGGCGCCCGCAGCCCGCGCCCCGCGCACCCCCGCTCGCACCACCGGGACCAAGACCAAGGCGGGGATCGAGTCGCTGCCGGTCCGCCCCGGCGAGGATCCGTGGACCGCCGAGGAGATCGCCGAGGTCGAGGCCGACCTGCGCGCCGAGGTCGACCGGCTGCGCGCCGACGTCGTCTCCGCCGACCAGGCGCTCGGCGACCTGCTGCGCGACGCGGGCACCGGGGCCGGCGACGACCAGGCCGACACCAGCTCGAAGAACTTCGAGCGCGAGCACGAGATGTCCATCGCGAACAACGCCCGCGACATGCTGGTGCAGTCCGAGCGCGCCCTCGCGCGCATCGCGGCCGGCACCTACGGCGTGTGCGAGTCGTGCGGCGAGGGCGTCGGCAAGGCCCGCCTGCAGGTGTTCCCGCGCGCGACCCTCTGCAAGGACTGCAAGGAGAAGCAGGAGCGGCGCTAGTCGTAGTCACCGGCCGGGCGTCACGCATCGTGGTGCCCGGCCGACCGTGAACGTTGTAGGGTCGCCGGGTGGAAACAGCACAGGAGGACGCGGACCGCGCGTCCCGCGGCGAGCGCGAGCCCTCCTCGTCACCCGAGGCACCCGAGACCGCCGACGCGGCCCCGGCCCGGCGCCGGATCGGCATCCTGCTCGTCGTCGCCGCGGTCGTCTACGCGCTCGACGTCGTGACGAAGCTGCTGGTGGTGGCCAAGCTCACCCCCGGCCAGCCGGTGCACGTGCTCGGCTCCTTCCTGCAGCTGACCTACACCCGCAACTCGGGCGCCGCCTTCTCCATCGGCTGGGGCTACACCGCGGTCTTCTCGCTCATCGCGGTGGGTGTCATCCTCGTCATCCTGCGGCTGGCCCGCAGCCTCTACAGCGCACCCTGGGCGCTGGCCCTCGGCCTGCTGCTCGGCGGCGCGATCGGCAACCTCACCGACCGGATCGCGCGCGCCCCCGGCCTGTTCCGCGGCTGGGTGGTGGACTTCATCCAGTTCCCGCACTTCGCGATCTTCAACGTCGCCGACTCCGCGATCACCTGCGGCGGCGTCCTGATGGTGCTGCTCGCCTTCCGCGGCCTGCACCCGGACGGCACCGACGAGCGCAAGGCCCCGCCGGCCGGGGATTCCGACTCCGACCAGGACTGAGCGGGCGGCGGCTGAGCGATCGCTTAGTTTGCCGGTATCCTGGACGGGTGACCTCCAGCCAGTCCCGCTCCCTGCCCATTCCCGACGGCCTGCACGGCGAGCGGGTGGACGCCGCGTTGGCCCGGATGTTCGGGCTGTCCAGGACGAAGGCGGCGGAGCTGGCCGAGCAGGGCCTGGTCTCGATCGACTTCAAGCCCGCGGGCAAGTCGGAGAAGGTGCGCGGCGGCGCGTGGCTCGAGGTCGAGCTCCCGCCCCCGCCCGGCGCCGCGACCTTCGACGCGGCGGCGATCGCCGAGCCGGTGCCCGGGATGCGCATCGTGCACGACGACGACGACATCGTGGTCGTGGACAAGCCGGTGGGCGTCGCGGCGCACCCGAGTCCGGGCTGGACCGGCACCACGGTCGTCGGCGGGCTGGCCGCCGCCGGATACCGCATCTCGACCTCCGGCGCGGCCGAGCGGCAGGGCGTGGTGCACCGGCTGGACGTCGGGACCTCGGGCCTGATGGTCGTCGCCAAATCAGAGCACGCATACTCGGTGCTCAAGGACGCCTTCCGCGAGCGCACCGTGGACAAGCGGTACAACGCGCTGGTGCAGGGCTACCCGGACCCGATGAGCGGCACCATCGACGCGCCGATCGGCCGGCACCCGAAGCTCGACTACAAGTGGGCGGTGACCGCCGACGGCAAGGACTCGGTCACCCATTACGACACCATCGAGGCGTACCGCCGGGCGACGCTGCTCGACATCAAGCTGGAAACCGGCCGCACACACCAGATCCGCGTGCACATGTCCGCGCTGCACCACCCGTGCGTCGGCGACCTGACCTACGGCGCCGACCCCAAGCTCGCCCAGCAGCTCGGGCTCGCCCGGCAGTGGCTGCACGCCGCGCGCCTCGGCTTCGCGCACCCGGCCACCGGCGAGCACGTCGAGTTCGCCTCGCCGTATCCCGAGGACCTGCAGCGCGCCCTCGACCTGATCGCCGCCGAGAGCTGATCTCCGGCACACACCCCCGCACGACCGCGAAGGAGCGTCCCCGCATGAGCACCGTCAGCCGCGAAGTCCACCTCGTCCGCCGCCCGCAAGGCGAACCGGTCCAGGACGACTTCTCCCTCGTCGAGACCACGGTCGGCGCACCCGAGCAGGGCCGGGTCGTCGTGCGCAACGAATGGCTCTCGGTGGACCCGTACATGCGCGGCCGGATGAACGACGTGAAGTCCTACGTGCCGCCGTTCCAGCTCGGCGCCCCGATGGAGGGCGGCGCGATCGGCACGGTCGTCGAGTCCGCGGACGAGTCGCTCCCGGTCGGCACGACCGTGCTGCACATGGCCGGCTGGCGCGAGTACGCGAACATCCCCGCCAAGCACGCGCAGATCGTGAACACGGAGATCGCCCCCGCCCAGGCGTACCTCGGCGTGCTCGGCACCACCGGCCTGACCGCGTACGCCGGCCTGGTGGAGGTCGCCCCGGTCAAGGAGGGCGACGTGGTCTTCATCTCCGGCGCCGCGGGCGCGGTCGGCTCGGTGGCCGGGCAGGTCGCCAGGAAGCTGGGCGCCGCCAAGGTGATCGGCTCGGCGGGCGGCCCGGAGAAGGCCAAGCGGCTGACCGACGAGTACGGGTTCGACGTCGCCATCGACTACCGGCTCGGCAACCTCGAGGCGCAGCTGAAGGCCGCCGCGCCGGAGGGCATCGACGTGTACTTCGACAACGTCGGCGGCGAGCACCTGCGCGCGGCGATCGCCCGGGCGAACCTCGGCGGCCGGATCGCGCTGTGCGGCGCGATCTCCCAGTACAACGCCACCACGCCGGTGCCCGGCCCGGACAACCTGGCCTTGGCGATCGGCAAGCGGCTGACCCTGCGCGGCTTCATCGTCATGGACCACATGCACCTCGTCCCGACCTGGATTCCTCAGGCGGCGCAGTGGCTCAAGGACGGCGAGCTGCGCGCCGAGGAGACCGTCGTTGAGGGGGTCGACCACGCCGTCGACGCGTTCCTCGGCGTGCTCCGCGGCGCCAACACCGGCAAGATGCTGATCCGGCTCTGATCCCGCTCTGATCCCGCTCTGACCTGGCGTTCGATCGGCTGCGGAAGATTTCACCTCCCGGGCCTTGCGGCTTTCGCGGGCCCGGGACGATAGTCCCCTCCATGCCGCGCATCGAGATCGAGGACCTGAGCGAGGACACGTACGAGGCGCTGGAGCGGCTGGCTTTCGCCGCGGGCCAGAGCGTCTCGCAGTACGTCCGCGCCCTGGTGCTGCGCGAGGCCCGGCAGCACTCCGGCGCCCCCGCGCACTCCGCGCTCTTCGATCCGGCGAGGCAGCGGCGCACCCAGCACGCGTTCAGCGAGGCCCCGGCCGACTCGCGCGATGCCCGAGAGCGCTGGCGCGACCTGTAAGCGCGTCAGTCGCTCGTCTGATCGCCCCGACGAGACACCGCATGGCGGCTGTGAAACAGTGTCGTCGATGAGTATCGAGATATCACCGACGTTGCCCGCGTACGACACCGGAAAGCCCTGGTGGCGCGGCGAGGCGTACAGCGCGCTGCTGCTCGGCGCGCTCTCGATGATCGCCGGTGTCCTGGTGGCCGTGATCTGGCGGGCGGTCGCGCCGATGGTGCAGGGCGTGGTGAGCATCTCGAACGGCCAGAAGTCCGCGTACTACGCGAACCCGGAGACCAAGGGCTTCGTCGGGCAGGACGGCACCTTCGGCATCTGCGGCGCCGTCGCCGCCATCCTGCTCGCGGTCGCCGCCTTCCTCTGGTGCCGCCGCCGCGGCCCGATCGGCGCGGCGCTCGCGCTGGCCGGCGCGGGAGTCGGCGCGGCCTACTTCGCCGCCTGGTTCGGCACCTGGCTCGGCCCGGGCCGCGGTTCGATCGTCGCCGCCGCGAAGAACGTGCCCAACAACGGCACCTTCGACCTGCCGCTGCAGATCGGCGCGACCGGCGTCATCTGGCTCTGGCCCGCGATCGCGGTCGGCCTGTACTTCCTGCTGATGCTCATCTTCGGCCCGGGCGACGAGGCCGAGGAGCAGTTCCCGCAGTGGGCTGATCCGGTCGACCTGACCGCCCCCGGGCCGGGGGACCCCGCCGCCCGGTAGCCTTGCGCCGTGGCGAGGAATTCCAAGGCGGCGAGTGCCGGCACCCCGGCGACGGTGGTGTTGACGAAGGCGAACGTGCCGTTCACGGCGTACAGCTACGACCACGACCCCGCCAGCGGTTCCTTCGGCACCGAGGCGGCCGAGGCCATGGGCGTCGCCCCCGAGCGCGTGTTCAAGACCCTGCTCGCCGACGTCGACGGCAAGCTCACGGTCGCCGTCGTCCCCGTCTCCGGCTCGCTCGACCTCAAGGCCCTCGCCAGTGCGGTCGGCGGCAAGAAGGCCGCCATGGCCGACCCGGCCGCGGCCGAGCGCACCACCGGCTACGTCCTCGGCGGCATCTCGCCGCTCGGCCAGCGCAAGCAGTTGCGCACCGTCGTCGACGAGTCCGCGCTCGGCTTCGAGACCGTCTTCTGCTCCGGCGGACGACGTGGCTTCGAGGTCGAACTCGCTCCGGGGGATCTTGTTCGGCTGACGGCGGCGGTCACGGCGTCGATCGGACGCGGCTGATCCCGGATATTCCGGCTAATCCCGCTTCAGTAGGTCCACTGCGGGCAGCGAGCGCAACTCCTGGATCAGCAGCGATTCACGCCGGAGCAACGCCTGCTCCCGCCGCAGCCGGGTGGCCGTGTCCGCGGCGGCGAGCAGCGAGTGCTTCTCCCGCACGTCGATGATCATCGTCGCGGCGATCAGGTACGACAGCACGTTCGCGTCGTCCGGCAACTGCGGCAGCGGGCCGACGCGGACGCCGCGCAGACCGGAGAGCGCGCGCTGGTAGGCGAGGAACTGGGCGGTGGCCGGGGTGCGCAGCGAGTCCGCGTCCTCGCCGGGGGTGTCGGCCAGGAACTCCACCTCGCCGATCGGGTACGGCGAGCCGCCCAGGTCCACGGACAGCACCCGGAAGCGCTCGACGCCCGTGGTGACCAGCGAGTACGAGCCGTCGTCGGCCGCGTCCACCGCGGACATCTGCGCGGAGCAGCCGTACTCGTAGACGCTGCGCACGTTCCCCTCGCCCACCTCGCGCCCGTCCTTGATGGCGACCACGCCGAAGCGCTGGTCGAGTCCCTCGGGCAGCGCCTGCAGGTCCTCCACCAGTTGGCGGTATCGCGGTTCGAATACCCGGAGCGGCATGACCACCCCGGGGAAGAGCACTGACCCGAGCGGGAAGAGGGGCAGCGTCGTCGGCATACGCATAGCCTAGAGGCTTGGCAGCCCAGCATCTGGATATGGCCGCGAGACGCCGGTCAGAGGCAACTACACTGGTTGTGTGATCAACCGTATCGATTTGCGTGGAATGGACCTGCGTTCGGCGGGCCTGGACGTGCGCACCCTGGTGCCGCGCGCCGAGTTCGACATCGAGGCGGCCGTCGAGACCGTCCGGCCGATCTGCGAGGACGTGCGCCATCGCGGCGAGGCCGCGCTGATCGAGTACGGCGAGCGCTTCGACGGCGTCCGGCTGCGGTCGCTGCGCGTGTCGGCCGACGCGATCACGCAGGCCCTGACCGGCCTCGATCCGCAGATCCGCGCCGCGCTCGAGGAGTCGATCCGGCGCGCCCGCAAGGTGCACACCGACCAGAAGCGCCGCGACGTGCAGACGGTCGTGGTGCCCGGCGGCATGGTCACGGAGCGCTGGGTGCCGATCCGGCGCGCGGGCCTCTACGTGCCCGGCGGTCTGGCCGTGCTGCCCTCCTCGGTCGTGATGAACGTGATCCCGGCGCAGGTCGCGGGCGTGGAGCAGATCGCCGTCGCCTCGCCGCCGCAGCGCGAGTTCGGCGGCCTGCCACACCCGACGATCCTGGCCGCCTGCGCCCTGCTGAACGTCGAGGAGGTCTACGCGGTCGGCGGTTCGCAGGCCATCGCGATGTTCGCCTACGGCTCGGGACCGGGCGAGACCGGCTGCCGCCCGGTGGACATCGTCACCGGTCCCGGCAACATCTACGTGGCCGCAGCCAAGCGCCTGCTCAAGGGCCGGATCGGCATCGACACCGAGGCCGGGCCCACCGAGATCGCCATCCTCGCCGACCTGACCGCCGACCCCGGGCACGTGGCCGCCGACCTGATCAGCCAGGCCGAGCACGACCCGATGGCCGCGGCCGTGCTGGTCACCGACTCGCCCGCGCTGCTCGAGGCGGTCGGCCTCGAACTGGAGAACCGGGTCGCGGCGACCAAGCACCGGGAGCGGATCGGCCAGGCGCTCGCCGGGCGGCAGTCCGCGCTGATCCTGGTGGACGACCTGGAGGCGGGCCTGGCCGTGGTGGACGGCTACGCGGCCGAGCACCTGGAGATCCAGACCTCGAACGCCCGCGTGCTGGCCGGGCGGGTGCGCAACGCCGGCGCCGTCTTCGTCGGCCCGTACTCGCCGGTCTCGCTCGGCGACTACTGCGCCGGGTCGAACCACGTGCTGCCCACCGGCGGCTGCGCCAGCCACAGCTCCGGCCTGTCGGTGCAGAGCTTCCTCAAGGGCATCCACATCGTCGAGTACAACGAGCCGGCGCTGTCCGAGGTCGCGCAGCACGTCGTCACCCTCGCGAACGCCGAGGACCTGCCCGCGCACGGCGAGGCCGTGCTGGCCCGCCGCCAGCCCGAGCCGGAGGTCCTCGAGGCGTTCGATCTTCCCGTTACCGATCAGCCGCTGGAGGACTGAGTGACCGACCCCGTGCTCACCTGGCGGGACCTGCCGATCCGGGACGATCTGCGCGAGCTCTCGCCGTACGGCGCGCCGCAGCTGGACGTGCCGGTGCTGCTGAACACGAACGAGAACCCGTACCCGCCGTCCGCCGCGCTCATCGCCGATCTCGCCCAGGCCGCAAGCCGCGCCGCCGCCGGGGCGAACAGGTACCCCGACCGGGACGCCGACGAGCTGCGCAAGGACCTCGCGCAGTACCTCGGCCACGGCCTGGTCGGCGCGAACCTGTGGGCGGCCAACGGATCCAACGAGGTCATCCAGCAGATCCTGCAGTGCTTCGGCGGCTTCGGTCGCAGTGCCCTGGGATTCGAGCCCTCCTACTCGATGCACCGGCTGATCGCGCTGGCCACCGGCACCACCTGGATCTCCGAGCGCCGCTCCGCCGACTTCACGCTGGACCCGGCCGCCGCCGTCGCCGCGATCGAGCGGCACCAGCCGGATGTCGTGTTCCTGACCTCGCCGAACAATCCGACCGGCACGGCCGCGCCGATGGAGTTGGTCGAGGCGATCGTGGACGCGGCGCCGGGCATGGTGGTCATCGACGAGGCGTACGCCGAGTTCTTCCGGCCCGGCACCCCGTCGGCGCTCACGCTGCTCCCGGGACGCCCGCGGCTGATCGTCACCCGCACCATGTCGAAGGCCTTCGCCATGGCCGGCGCGCGCATCGGCTACCTCGCCGCCGATCCGGCCGTGGTCGACGCGCTGCTGCTGGTGCGGCTGCCGTACCACCTGTCCTCGTTCACCCAGGCCGTGGCCCGCACCGCGCTCGCGCACACGGCGGAACTGCTCGGCACGGTGGACGCGGTCAAGGCCCAGCGGGACCGCATCGTCGACGAACTGACCGCGCTCGGCCTGGACGTGGTCCCCTCGGACGCGAACTTCGTCTCCTTCGGCGACTTCGCGGACGCGCGCGCGGTCTGGCAGGCGCTGCTGGACCGGGGGGTGCTCGTTCGTGAGGGGTTGTTACCGAATAAGCTGCGCGTGACGGCGGGCACCGTCGAAGAGACCGGCGCGTTCCTGGACGCCCTGAAAGAGATCGTCAACGAGATCCGCGAGGAGAACCCGTGACCGACGAGACCCGTCACCGGCGTTACGGCCGCGTCGCCCGGAGCACGAAGGAGTCCAGCGTCCTGGTCGAGATCGACCTCGACGGCACCGGCGTCGCGGACATCGACACGGGCATCGGCTTCTACGACCACATGCTCGCCCAGCTGGCCAAGCACGGCCTGTTCGACCTGCTCGTGAAGACCACCGGCGACCTGCACGTGGACTCGCACCACACGGTCGAGGACACCGCGCTCGCGCTCGGCGGCGCCTTCCGCGAGGCGCTCGGCGACAAGGCCGGCATCCGCCGCTTCGCCAACGCCGCGGTGCCGCTGGACGAGACCCTGGCCGAGGCCGTCGTCGACCTGTCCGGGCGTCCCTACCTGGTGCACGAGGAGCCGGAAGCGATGGCGCCGATGATCGGGGCCTACGACACGACCCTGACCCGGCACATCTTCGAGTCCTTCGTCGCCCAGGCCCAGATCTGCCTGCACCTGCACGTTCCTTATGGCCGCAACGCGCACCACATCGTCGAGGCCCAGTTCAAGGCCGTGGCCCGGGCGCTGCGGGACGCCTGCGCCGCCGACCCGAGGGTGACCGGCATCCCGTCCACGAAGGGTGTCCTGTGACCAACAGCTACAGCGCCGCGCTGCTCATCATGCTCGGCCTCTTCCTGCTCGGCGGCGTGATCTCGTTCGCCAAGCAAGGCCTCTCGAAGCTGATCATCACGGCGATGGGCGTGTGCAGCGCCCTGGCCCTCGCCTCCGGCGTCATGCGGTGGAAGTAAAAGGATGACCTCGGTCGCGATCCTCGACTACGGGTCGGGCAACATCCGATCGGCGGAGCGGGCGGTGGCCAGGCACGGCGTGGACGTCACCGTGACCTCCGACTTCGACACCTGCGTCGAGGCCGACGGCCTGTTCGTGCCCGGCGTCGGCGCCTACGCGGCCTGCATGGACGGGCTGCGCAAGGTGCTCGGTCACCGCATCATCGGACGCAGGCTGGCCGGGGGACGCCCGGTCATCGGCGTCTGCGTCGGCATGCAGATCCTGTTCGAGCGCGGCATCGAGCACGGCGTGCGGACCGCGGGCTGCGCCGAGTGGCCGGGCACGGTCGCCCAGCTCGAGGCCCCGGTCGTGCCGCACATGGGCTGGAACACGGTCTCCATCCCCGAGGACAGCGCGATGTTCGCAGGCCTCGACGATGAGACCCGGTTCTACTTCGTGCACTCCTACGCGGCGCAGGAGTGGCACCTCACCGAGACCGGCTCGCTGCCGACGCCGAAGGTCGCCTGGTGCGAGTACGGTGCGCGGCCCTTCGTCGCCGCCGTGGAGAACGGGCCGCTGTGGGCCGCCCAGTTCCATCCGGAGAAGTCCGGCGACGCGGGCGCGCAACTGCTCGCCAACTGGATCAAAACGCTCTGATTCTCTCTGAGTTAGCGAAGGAAACCCCCGGCATGTCGAAGCTCGAACTCCTGCCCGCCGTCGATGTCGAGGGCGGCCGGGCGGTCCGGCTGGTACGCGGCGAGGCGGGCACCGCCACGTCCTACGGCGCGCCCCTGGAAGCTGCGCTGGCCTGGCAGTCCGCGGGGGCCGAGTGGGTGCATCTGGTGGACCTGGACGCCGCCTTCGGCCGCGGCTCCAACCGCGAACTGCTCGCCTCGGTGGTCGCCGCGCTGGACGTGCGGGTGGAGCTGTCCGGCGGCATCCGGGACGACGAGTCGCTGCGCGCGGCCCTCGCGACCGGCTGCGCCCGGATCAACCTGGGCACCGCGGCGATGGAGCGGCCCGAGTGGGTCGCCCAGGCCATCGCCGAGTACGGGGACCGAATCGCGGTCGGCCTCGACTGCAAGCTGGAGGACGGGTCCTGGCGGCTGCGCGGGCGAGGCTGGACCACGGACGGCGGCGAGCTGTTCGAGGCCATGGCCCGGCTCGACAAGGAGGGCTGCGCCCGCTACGTGATCACCGACGTGAACAAGGACGGCATGCTCGCCGGGCCGAACGTGCAGCTCTACCGCGAGGTGTGCGCGGCGACCGACCGGCCCGTCGTCGCGAGCGGCGGCGTGTCAAGCCTCGACGATCTGCGCGCGCTGGCCGAGCTCGTGCCGCTGGGCGTGGAGGGGGCTATCGTGGGCAAGGCGCTGTACGCGGGCGCGTTCACCCTCGAGCAGGCCTTGGAGGCTGTGTCCCGTTGAGTGTGATTCGAATCGCGTCCGGCGGTCCGTGGGAGGACGCCTTCGGCTACAGCCGGGCCGTGATCGCCGGACCCAACGCCTACGTCTCCGGCTGCACGGCGGTCGTCGACGGCGTGGTGCACAACGAGGGCGACCCGTACGGCCAGGCGATGACGGCGTTCAGCCTCGCGCTTGAGGCGCTGAAGGAGTCCGGGTTCGGCAAAGAGCACATCGTGCGCACCCGGATGTACGTCACGCACTCCCGCGACATGGCCCCGGTCGGCCGCGCGCACAAGGAACTGTTCGACGCGATGCGGCCGGCGGCCACGATGGTCGTCGTGTCCAAGCTGATCGACCCGCAGATGCTGGTCGAGGTCGAGCTCGACGCCTACCGGGACGGTGCGAGATGACCCTCGCCGTTCGCGTCATCCCGTGCCTCGACGTGGACGCCGGCCGCGTGGTCAAGGGCGTCAACTTCGCCGACCTGCGCGACGCGGGCGATCCGGTCGAGCTGGCTCGCGCGTACGACGCGGCGGGTGCGGACGAGCTCACGTTCCTCGACGTCACGGCCTCGAGCGGGGACCGCGAGACCACCTACGACCTGGTCCGCCGCACGGCCGAGCAGGTGTTCATCCCGCTGACCGTCGGCGGGGGAGTGCGCACCGCCGAGGACGTGGACCGGCTGCTGCGCGCGGGCGCCGACAAGGTGGGCGTGAACACGGCGGCCATCGCGCGGCCCGAGCTGATCACCGAGATCGCGGAGCGCTTCGGCCGTCAGGTGCTGGTGCTCTCCGCCGACGTGCGGCGCTGCCCGGAGGGCGTGCGGACCGACTCCGGCTTCGAGGTCACCACGCACGGCGGCCGCACCTCCACCGGCATCGACGCGATCGAGTGGGCCGCGCGCGCCGCGGAGCTCGGCGCCGGCGAGATCCTGCTCAACTCTATGGACGCGGACGGCACGAAGGACGGCTACGACCTGGAGCTGATCCGGCTCGTACGGGCCGAGGTCACCATCCCGGTGATCGCCTCGGGCGGCGCGGGCAAGGTCGAGCACTTCGCCCCGGCCGTCGCGGCGGGCGCGGACGCGGTGCTGGCCGCCTCGGTGTTCCACTTCGGCGAGCTGAGCATCGGCGAGGTCAAGGACGCGTTGCGGGAGCTCGGCCACCCGGTGCGCTGAGCGCGCTTGACGCCCCAGATCGCACAGCATATGTTGCGGTAGCCGAGCCGTTCAGCGATATGCATTGCGTTCACGTACGTGAACCATGGGAGGCGTCATGCGGACACCGAAGATCACCGACGTCGTCGTGACCCCCGTGGCGGTGCTCGATCCGCCGCTGCTCAACGCCTCCGGCGTGCACCAGCCGTACCAGCTGCGCGCCGTCATCGAGCTGCGCACGGACGAGGGCGTGATCGGCCTGTCCGAGGCGTACGGCGACACCCCGACGCTGGACAACCTGCGCAAGGCGGCCCCCGCGCTCGTCGGCCTGAGCGTCTTCGACCTCAACGGCCTGACCCAGCGGGTCGCGGCGGTGCTCGCCGGCGTGACCCCGAGCACGCTCACCGAGCTCGTCGGCAAGGCCTCGCTGCAGAAGACGGTCGGCCAGACGATCGGCGCGTTCGAAGTGGCCTGCTACGACGCGCAGGGCAAGGCGACCGGCCTGCGCGTATGCGACCTGCTCGGCGGCGCGGTACGCGAGGAGGTGCCGTACAGCGCGTACCTGTTCTACCGCTGGGCCAAGCACCCCGAGGGCGCCACCGGGCCGGGCTACAAGGACGACGACTGGGGCGATGCGGTCGACCCCGAGGGCATCGTCAGGCAGGCCGAGCGCATGGTCGAGACCTACGGCTTCGGCTCGCTGAAGCTCAAGGGCGGCGTCTTCGACCCGGACACCGAGACCGACGCGATCGAGGCCCTGCGCGACGCGTTCCCCGACCTCCCGCTGCGTCTGGACCCGAACGCGAACTGGTCGATCGAGACCTCGAAGCGCAGCGCCAAGCGCCTGGAAGGCCTGCTGGAGTACCTCGAGGACCCGACCGGCGGCAATCCGGGCATGGCCGAGGTCGCCAGGCACACCTCGCTGCCGCTCGCGACCAACATGTGCGTCACCGCGTTCCAGGAGATCCCCGAGGCCGTCGCGCTCGACTCGGTGAAGGTCGTGCTCTCCGACCACCACTACTGGGGCGGTTTCCGCGCCTCGCTGAAGCTCGCAGGCATCTGCGAAACCTTCGGCTGGGGCCTGTCGATGCACTCGAACACCCACATGGGCATCTCGCTCGCCGCGATGACCCACCTCGCCGCCGCCGTCCCCAACCTGACGTACGCCTGCGACACGCACTCGCCGTGGACGCGCGAGGACGTCGTCCAGCCCGGCGCCTTCGAGTGGAACAAGCAGACCGGCGCGCTGCTGGTTCCCGGCGACGCCGGCCTCGGGGTGGAACTGGACTACGACGCCCTCGAACAGCTCAACCGCCAGTACGAGGAGTGCGGCGTCCGAGTGCGCGACGACGCCTCCGCGATGCGGCTGGCGGAGCCCGGCTGGGAGCTGCGCAAGCCCCGGTTCTGAGCGGTCGGGTACTTCCAGTCCCACCGGATCTTCTCGCACCGCCCATCTCACACCGCTCATCTCACACCGCGTGCGACCCGCCTGAGAGCGGAAGTTTCTTGCGGCTTTACCTGCGACGCGCACGGGCGAAGCACTCCCGCGATCAGATCTCTGCGAAGCGTTGGTCGAGCGGGATGACGGGAGTTGGCGATGACGACTGAGGAGCTTACGGCGGCCTCGTTCTACCGGCGGATCGGGGGCGGCCCGGCGCTGCAGCTGGCGGTGAGCGAGTTCTACGACCTCGTGCTCGCGGACGAGGAACTCAAGGAGTCCTTCGCCACCACGGACATGGTTCAGCTCAAGAAGCACCAGGCGGCACTGCTCACGAGCGTGCTGGGCGGACCGAGCGCGTACGAGGGCCGGGACATGGTCGACGCGCACACGGGCCTGGACATCACCGAGCGGCAGTTCCTGCTCGTGCGCGACTACCTCGTCTCCGTGCTGTGGAAGCTGCACGTCCCGGTGGACATCATCGAGGCCGTGAACTCGACGGTCATGTCGCTGCAGGGCTCCATCGTGACCGCCTAGCGGAGTACGGCTGACAAAGATTGACATCTGTCATTCCAAGGTCCAAGCTTGAGGTATCGCTAGGACGAGGAGATGACGATGATCACTCGCACATTGGGGACCGGAACGGCCGCGGTCGGTTCCGGCGCGCTCGGGCTCGGGCTGATGGGGATGTCCGGGATGTACGGGCCGGCCGAGGAAGCCGAATCCATCGCGACGATCGAGGCGGCCGTCGCCGCCGGCATGCTGGTGCTGGACACCGGCGACTTCTACGGCATGGGGCACAACGAGATGCTGCTCGGCCGCGCGCTGAAGCAGCTCGGGATCCCGCGCGAGTCGGTGCGGATCTCGGTGAAGTTCGGGGCGCAGCGCGGTCCGGACTCGGCCTGGCTCGGCTATGACGCGCGGCCCGCGGCCGTGAAGACCGCGTTGGCGTATACGCTCACCCGGCTCGGTGTCGACTACATCGACATCTACCGGCCCGCCCGGCTGGACCCGGCCGTGCCGATCGAGGAGACGGTCGGCGCTATCTCGGAGCTCATCGAGGCTGGCTACGTGCGGCAGGTCGGCCTGTCCGAGGTTGGTGTCGAGACGATTCGTCGGGCGCATGCCGTACACCCGGTGACCGATCTGCAGATCGAGTACTCGCTGATCTCGCGCGGTATCGAGGAGGCGATCCTGCCGGCGACGCGTGAGCTGGGGATCGGGATCACGGCGTATGGCGTGCTCTCGCGCGGGCTGATCAGCGGGCACTGGACCGCGGACCGCTCGACCAATGCCACCGACTTCCGCACGTACTCCCCGCGGTTCCAGGGCGAGAATCTTGCGCACAACCTCTCGCTCGTCGAGGAACTGCGATCGATCGCCGAGGCCAAGGGCGTGAGCGTCGCACAGATCGCGATCGCGTGGGTGCTGGCGCAGGGCGAGGACATCGTGCCGCTCATCGGCGCCCGGCGCCGGGACCGGCTCACCGAGGCGCTAGGCTCACTCGACGTCCAGCTCACGCCCGCGGACCTGGAGCAGATCGAGAAGGCGGTGCCGAGGGACGCGGCCGCGGGCGACCGATACCCGACCGCGCAGGCGCGGACGCTGGACAGCGAGAAGTAAGAGGTAGGTCATGATGGCGGCGGAGCCGCTCACGCGGGAGCAGATCCTCTCGGCAGCCGAGGAGGCGCTGCGTCGGTACGGTCCGGCCAAGACGACCGTCGTCGACGTCGCCCAGTCCCTCGGCGTCTCGCACGGCTCCGTCTACCGTCATTTCCCCACGAAGGCGGCGCTGCGCGCGGCCGTCGTGCAGCAGGGGCTGGAGAAGAAGGCCGGGCAGTTGCGGCCCATCGCCGACGAGTCCGGTCCGGCCGCGGATCGGCTCCATCGGTGGCTGCTGGCGCTGGTGGAGTACAAGCACGGTCTCGCGCGGCTGGACCCGGAGCTCTTCGGCACCTACGCCATGATCGAGAAGGACGACTCCGAGGTCATCCGCGAGCATGTCAGCGTGCTGACTAGTCAGATCGCCCGGATCCTGCGGGACGGGGTCGAGTCGGGCGAGTTCCGGGCCCCGGTGCTGGACGGCGGCGCGATGGCGATCTGGGACGCCACGACGCGCTTCCACCATCCGGCCCATCGGCACGAGTGGACGGACCCGAAGATCGGCGAGCAGTTCGAGCGCGTCTGGCGCCTGCTGCTGGACGGGCTGGCCAAGGGCTAGCTCCCGGCGGCGGACTGCCTCACAAGGTCCTGATCGCCGCGAGGTCCGCCGCGGACGCGATTCCGGCGTGGTAGAGCCGGACTTCGTTGGCCCCGGCCGTGCGGACTTCGTCCACCCATGAAGCGAGTCCGGCCCGGTCGGAACCCATGCCGCCGACGACGTTGAGCGTCGCCGCGAGCGTCTGCGGCGTTCCGGCCTTGTCGAGAGCATCGGCGTACGCGAGGAGGCCGACGAGCGCCGCGTCCGAGCGAGCGCCGCCGCACTGGATCACCGCACCGAAGCTTCCGTCCGGCACCGCGCCCGGATTCGCACCGGTGGCGAGTGGATCGGCCGAGGTATGCAGCAGAATCGGGAGATTGGGCCGCACGGAGCGGACCGCGGCGACGACTTCGGCCTGGAAACGCGAGGCGAGTTGGATGCGGAGCGCGGAGACGTCTTCCAGCAGTTCCGCGTCGAGCACGGCCGACTCGGCGGTGCCCAGGAAGACCGGAGCGAGTGCCGCTCGCACGGCATCACGCAGCCCGTCGAGCCCGGCGGCCGCATAAGAGGCCGAGCATGCGGCACAGAAGCACAGGTTCAGCAGGAACTTCGTCGCGGAGTCGAACGCGATGCTGCTCGTCTTGTCGTGCGCGTGCAGGTGGTCGAACCCATACCAGCCGCAGGATTCGAGCTCGATGCCGTCGATCTCCGGCTGGCTCGCCACCTCAGACGCGAGCAGCGCGCAGTACGTGCGCACCGCGAGGGAGTTGATGCACAGCGCCCACGCATACGGATCACCGAACGCGTTGACGACCGCGTGCTCTGAGTGCATTGTGCCGAGCCGCTGATTGTGCGCCAGGATCGTCCACGCGTAGACCTTCAGGCCGGCCGCATGCAGGGCCTTCGCGCCCTCGGTGAACGAACCGGGCGCCCACGCCGCCTCCGCCGGGCGGAGCAGCGAGTCGTCCCAGTGCGCTCGCTCGGGCCGGTAGTAGACGGCCGAATGGGTGGCGGTCACGACCTTGCGGCTCGGATGCCGCGGACTCAGTGCCCTGACCGTGTGATACGCCGCAGCCAACGTCACCCGATCGGCCCCGAGATCGGCTATCCGTTCGGCGCAATCCGGGTCGCCCGCGACGTCCCACGGATAGAGGTTGACTCCGAGCCCTCTCATGCGAGCGCCGCTCGCGCGCGATCGAGCAGCGCCAGCAGTTCCGCCACGTGCTCCGGATCCGGCTCGGTCAACGGCGCGCGTACCGCCCCGACCTCGTGCCCGGCAGCGCGCGTCGCCGCCTTCACCAGGGATACCGCGTAGCCAGGGCGCTTGTGCCGCAGTTGCACGTACGGACGGAAGAACTCGTCGATCAGCGTGTCCACGGTCTTGCGATCGCCCTTCTCCAGCGCGCCGTGGAAGGCCAGTGCGATGTCGGGGGCGAAGCAGAACACCGCCGAGGAGTACAGCGGCACGCCGATGGCCCGGTACGCGGGCTGCGTCATCTCGGCGGTCGGCATGCCGTTGAAGAACAGCAGTTCGGGCTCGCCCGGAGTACGGGAAGTGCGCACCGCGCTGACGATCCGCAGCATCAGGTCCAGGTCGCCGCGGCCGTCTTTGAAGCCCACGATGTTCGGCACCTGCGCCAGTTCGACGACGGTCTCCGGCGTGAAGACGGTCGAGTCGCGCTGATACAGGATCAGGTCCAGGTCCGTGGAATCGGCGAGCGCCGTGTAGTGCCGCAGCAGGCCGTCCTGGCCGCCGTCCGCGCTGTACGGCGGGAGCACCAGCAGGCCGTCCGCCCCGGCACGCTCGGCCGCCCGCGCGTACTCCTTGGCCAGGGCGGTGCCGTAGCCGCAGCCGCCGATCACCGGCACACGCGAATCCGCGGCCGCCACCGCCGTGCGGACGCAGAGCTCGTATTCGTCCGGCGCGAGGGCCGGGAACTCGCCGGTGCCGCAGGCCGCGAAGATCGCGCCGGGCCCGTCGGCGATCCGGGCCTCGACGTGCTCCCGGTACCCGCCCGGGGCGAAGCGGCCGTCCGCGTCGAACGCGGTGACCGGGAAGAACAGCAGGCCGTCGAGGCGGCGGGGGCTGGCGCTGGGCGGCACGGGGTTGGTCCCTTCGCGGGTGTTCACATGAGTGAACCTAGTGCAGTATGATGAATCTATGGGAACCCTAGAACGGCGACCAGAGCACGTCAAGGCGGCAGACGGCGGTGCGGCGGTGGCGGGCGTCAAGTCCGCGGACCGCACCGTGGAGTTGCTGGAACTGCTCGCCCGTACCAGTGAACCGCTGACGCTCAGCGAGATCCAGCGAGAACTCTCCTACCCGAAATCCAGCCTCTTCGTCCTCCTGCGCACGCTCGTGGCGCGCGGCTGGGTGGAGACCGACCGGCGCGGCACCGGCTACTCCATCGGCGTGCGCGCGCTGCTCGTCGGCACCTCGTACCTCGACCGCGACCCGGTCATCCGGGCCGCGACCCGCGTGCTGGAGGACCTGCGCGCCGAGGTCAACGAGACCGTGCACCTGGCCCGGCTCGACGGCGCGGACATCGTGTACCTGGCCAGCCGCGAGTCCGCCCACCAGTTGCGGCTCACCTCCCGCGTCGGCCGGCGGCTGCCCGCGCACGCGACCTCGCTCGGCAAGGCGCTGCTCGCCCAGCGCACCGAGGAGGAGGTCGACTCGCTCCTGCCGGCCGACCTCGTCGCCATCACCCCGCAGACCCTGACCGATCGCCGGGCGCTGTTCGACGACCTCGCGGGGACGCGCGAGCGCGGCTACTCGATCGAGCGCGGCGAGAACACGGCCGGCCTCGGCTGCTTCGCCGCCACCCTCGACTACAAGCACCCGGCCACCGAGGCGATCAGCTGCTCGGTTCCCTCCGCGCGGCTCGCCGACGCCGACCACGCCGCGCACGTCGCCGAAGCGGTCGTGCGGCACGCCGCGGAACTCGGCGCGATCCTGCGCACCGCCGTCTGACCACCCGACCCGCTAGGAGACAGACGTGTCCACCGTCCTCATCACCGGTGCCGCGGGCAGAGTCGGCGGCATCCTGCGGCCCAGGCTCGCCAAGCAGGGACGCACACTGCGCCTGCTCGACCTCGCCGAGATCACCCCGGGTGAGGGCGAGGAAGTGATCCAGGGCTCCGTCACCGACCCGGACGCGATGATCGAGGCCTGCCAGGGCGTCGACGCCGTCATCCACCTCGGCGGAATCTCCGGGGAGGCGCCCTGGGAGCGGATCCTCGACGTCAACATCAACGGCACCTACACGGTCTTCGAGGCGGCCCGGCGCGCCGAGGTCCCGCGCGTCGTGTTCGCCTCGTCCAACCACGCCGTCGGCTTCTACACGCCGGACGACTTCCCCGTGCAGGAGAACGTCACCACGCTCCCGGACACCTACTACGGCGTCTCCAAGGCCGCCGGAGAGGCCATCGGCGCTCTCTACGCCAAGCGCTACGGGATGGACGTGATCAGCATCCGCATCCTGAGCTGCTTCCCCGAGCCGCGCGCTCTGCGCTCGCTGTCCACGTGGCTCTCCCCGGACGACGCGGGCCGCCTGTTCGAGGCCTGCCTCAGCGCGGAGAAGCCCGGCTACCAGGTGATCTTCGGCGTCTCGCCGAACACCCGCGGCGGCTGGGTCTCGCTCGACGGCGCCCGCGCGCTCGGCTACCGGCCGCAGGACGACGCCGAGGCCTTCCACGACAAGCTCGTCGCCCGATTCGGGCCGCTCGACCCGACCGACTTCGCCTTCAAGCACCTCGGCGGCCCCTTCTGCTCACCGGACTACGACGCCGACAACCTGTGAGGATGCACATGTCTGACGACCAGGACCTGATCCAGGGCTACGACCCGCGCACCGGCGAGCCCGCGGGCGCGCCGCTTCCGGCCACACCCGCCGGCGACGTGGACCGGCTCGTCGCGGCCGCCGAGGCCGCGTTCCCGGCGTGGCAGGCCTTCGACCGCGCCACGGCGCTGGACGCCATCGCCGCCGCCCTCGACGAGCACGTGGACGAACTCGTCGCGCTCGCCGACCGAGAGACCGCACTCGGCGTGCCCCGCCTCTCCGGTGAGGTCGCGCGCACGACCGGCCAACTGCGCCTGTTCTCGGAACTCCTGCGCGACGGCTCGTACCAGGACACCGTCGTCGAGCACGCCGAAGGTGCCCGCCCCGACCTGCGCCGCGTCAACCGCCCGCTCGGACCGGTCGCCGTGTTCGCCGCCTCGAACTTCCCCTTCGCCTTCTCGGTAGCCGGCGGCGACACCGCCTCGGCGCTCGCCGCCGGTTGCCCGGTGATCGTCAAGGCGCACGAAGCGCACCCGCGCACCTCGCTGCGGACGGCGGAGCTCACCCGCGAGGCACTGCGCGGCGCCGGCGCACCCGACGGTGTTTTCGACATCGTCTTCGGCTTCACGGCGGGCGTGCACCTGGTCAAGCACCCCGGCATCACCGGCGTCGGCTTCACCGGCTCCACCCGCGGCGGCCTCGCGCTCGCCAAGCTGTGCGCCGAGCGCCCGACCCCGATCCCGTTCTACGGCGAACTCGGCTCCGTGAACCCGGTCTTCGTGCTGCCCGGTGCCGTCGCGCAGCGCAGCGCGGAGATCGCCAGCGGCTACGCGGGCTCGCTCACCCTCGGCTCCGGGCAGTTCTGCACCAACCCCGGCATCATGTTCGTCCCCGAAGACGCCGCCCTGCTGAGCGCGATCGCCGAGGCCGTCTCCGGCACCGTCGGCACCCCGATGCTCGCCGAGCGGATCCACAGCGGCCTCGTCGCGGGCCTCGAGGAGATGGCCGCGGTCCCGGGCGTGCGGCTGCTCGCCGAGGGCAAGCCCGGCGAGGGCCCGTGGGCCCCCACTCCGGCCGTCTACGCCGTCAGCGCCGAGGACTTCCGCGCCCACGCCGAGCGCCTGCGCGAGGAGCACTTCGGCCCGGTCGGCATCGTCGTGACGTACCAGCCGGGCAACGACTCCGAGCCCTCCCACCTGCTCAAGCTCGGCAGCGTCGGCGAGGGCCACCTGACCTCCACCATCCACCTGGACGCCGACGACGACGCAGACGTCGCCGCCGCCCGAGACCTGCTGCCCCAACTCGAGCGCATCGCCGGCCGCATCGTCTTCAACGGCTGGCCCACCGGTGTCGCCGTCACCCACGCCCAGCACCACGGCGGCCCCTTCCCCGCCACCACCGCCCCGGCCCACACCTCCGTCGGCGCCGCCGCCATCCGCCGCTGGCTGGTCCCGGTCGTCTACCAAGACGCCCCCGCCGCCCTGCTGCCCGAGCCCCTGCGGGATTCGGAGGGAACGAAGAAATAGGAGGGCCGCGGTCCAGCGCCGCTAGACCCCCAGCGGCGTGCGGCGCAGTGTCTCCACGGCTACGGCGTCTCCGTGTAGCTCGACCTTGGCCGCGTCCTTCCGGCCGTAGCAGAACATCGTCAGCTCGCCGGCGGCGCCGGTGACCGTGACCATCTGCGGGGTGGCGGGCTTGGCGACGACGGTCAGCTGCTGCGGGGCGCGGACGAGGGTGACCCCGACGGGGACCTTGCGGAACAGCAGCTTCACGCCGGAGCGCAGCCTGCGCCACAGCTCGTCGTCCAGTTCGGGGCCGAGCTCGCGGGGCTTCCAGTCGGGGTTGGCGCGGCGGACGTCTTCGAGGTGGACGAAGAACTCGATCGTGTTCGCGGCCTCGTCGACCGAGCCGAGCCGGGTGGGGGACCAGGCCGGCGGGCCGGAGCGGAAGCGTTCGACGAGTTCGGGGTAGGGGACGCGGGCGCGGGTCGATTCCTGCACCCGCCTGGTCCAGCCGGCGAGCGGCTTCGCCATGATGCCCACCGCCGCGTCCGGGCGGCCCTCGCGCAACACGAGGTGCGAGACGAGGTCGGAGGTGCGCCAGCCCGTGCACAGGGTCGGCGCGTCCGGCCCCACTGTGGCCAGGAGCTCGGCCAGTTCCTGCCGTTCCCGCGCTGCGAATCCGGTCATGCGCAAAGAGTATCCGGCCCTGACGCGCCGGGCCATCACGCGCTACGGTAAGGACTGCGTGGGGGGAATTGCGCTATACACAGGCCTTGTTCCCCAGCTAGTCTCTTCGCGCGCCCAAACGACCAAGGGGGACCGAGTACCGATGCGACCCTATCCGGCCGACGCGTCGCCGACCCGCCGCGGGCTGTGGGTTCTGGGCTTGGCCATTCACACCGAGAAAAAGGTCTTCGCGGGGGCACTGATCGGCAGCGCGCTGTACGGCAGCATGACCGTCGGCGCCGCGTGGGCCGTGGGCTGGGCCACCGACCACGTCGTGCTTCCCTCGCTGGCCGCGCATCACGTGAAGGTCGCGACACTGGCCGTCGGCGGTCTGCTGATCGTCGGTGTGGCGGTGGCGAAGGTGCTCGGCATCTTCGGCCGCCGGCTGCTCGCCGGAGTCCTCCAGTTCCGCATGCAGGCCCGCTATCGCCAACTGGTCACGGCCGCCTACCTGCGCCTTCCGCTCGCGTGGCACCAGCAGCGCCCCACCGGCCGCCTGCTGTCCAACGCGAACTCGGACGTGGAGATGGCCTTCATGCCGATCGCGCCGATGCCGATGTCCCTCGGCGTCGGCGTCATGCTGATCATCGGCATCACCGACATGCTGCTGACGAACTCGGTGCTCGCCCTCGTCGGCATCCTGCTCATCCCGGCGATCATCATCACCAACACCGTGTACGTGCGGCACGCGGGTCCCCGCTTCGCCCGCGCCCAGGAGCTGCGTGCGCACGTGGCCGAGGTGGCGCACGAGTCGTTCGACGGCGCGCTCGTCGTCAAGACACTGGGACGCGAGGCCACCGAGACCGAGCGTTTCGCCGACCGCACCCGGGCCCTGCGCGACGCCAACATCTCCGCGGGCCGCGCCCGCTCGCTGTTCAACCCGATCCTGGAGGCGCTGCCCAACCTCGGCGTGCTCGCGGTGCTGCTCTTCGGCACACAGCAGGTCGCCTCGGGGAACGCGCAGCCGGGCGACGTGGTCAACGTGGCCTATCTGATCACCCTGCTCGCCTTCCCGATCCAGGCCTTCGGCTGGGTGCTCGGCGACCTGCCGCGCTCCGTCGTCGGCTACGAGCGGGTCGCTGCGGTGCTCGCCGCCGAGGACCACACCGAGTACGGGGAGACGGTCGGGCGGCGCGACGGTTCGGCCGCGGCGCTCGCGTTCGACCGCGTGACCTTCGCGTACCCGGGCGCCGAGACCGCTCCGGTGCTGCGCTCGCTCACCGCCGCGATCGAGCCGGGACGCACGGTCGCCCTCGTCGGCGCGACCGGCGCCGGGAAGTCGACGATCGCCGCGCTGCTGGCCCGGCTGTCCGACCCGACCGGCGGCGCCATCCGGCTCGACGGCACGGAGCTCGCCGACTACGCGAAGGGCGAGGTGTCCGACGCGGTCGCGCTGGTCCCGCAGCAGACCTTCATCTTCGGCGACACCGTGCGCGCGAACGTGGCCCTCGGCGACGACGTCGGCGACGAGCAGGTATGGGCCGCGCTGCGCACCGCGCAGGCCGAGAAGTTCGTCAAGGCTCTGCCGCAGGGGCTCGACACCGTGATCGGCGAGCGCGGCACGACGCTCTCCGGCGGCCAGCGGCAACGTCTCGCGCTCGCCCGGGGGCTCGTGCGTCACCCGCGGCTGCTCGTCCTCGACGACTGCACGTCAGCAGTGGACCCGAGCGTCGAGGCGGCGATCCTCGACGGGCTCCGGGAGCAGAGCGAGGACGCGGACGCGGGGCGCGCGACGGTCGTCGTCATCGCCTACCGGAAGGCGACGGTCGCGCTGGCCGACGAGGTGCTGTTCCTGGAGGACGGCGCCATCTCCGCACGTGGCACGCACGACGAGCTGCTGGCACGTAGCGCCGGCTACCGCGAGCTGATCACCGCGTACGCCAAGGCTGCTGAAGAAGCCGAGGAGAAGGAGGTCGTGGCGTGACCACCACGGTCGAAGAAGTCGAGGAATCGGCTCCCGCCGCCCCGATCGTCGGCGAAGCCACGGGCGGTCCCATCAAGATCGTCCGGACCGGGCTGCGGCTGTCGCCCGAGTTCGTCAAGGGCATCGGCGCCACGATGCTGCTGGCGCTGGTCGCCACGACCGGGCGCATCGTCATCCCCATCGCCGTGCAGCAGGCCGTGGACCACGGCTTCGGCACCGCGTCCGGCAAGGTCGACGTCGGCGAGGTGGAGCGGATGGTCGCCATCGCGGCCGTCGCCGTCATCGCCACCATGCTCTCGGCGACCGCGATGAGCCGCCGCCTCTACCAGGCCAGCGAATCAGGGCTCTCCGGCCTGCGTATCAAGGCATTCCGGCACGTGCACGACCTGTCCGTGGCACACCAGCAGGCCGAACAGCGCGGCTCGCTCGTCTCCCGGGTCACCTCGGACGTGGACACCATCACCAACTTCATCCAGGAGGGCGGCCTGACGCTGTTCGTCAGCATCGCCCAGATGGCGCTGGCGACGATCGTGATGGCGGTCTACTCCTGGCAGCTGACGATCATGATCTGGCTCTGCTTCCTGCCGCTGTTCGCCACGATGCGACTGGTACAGCGCCGGACCGGCCGCAAGTACAGCGCGGTCCGCGCGGCCATCGGCCGGATGCTCGGCGCGGTCAGCGAGACGCTGGTCGGCACGCCGGTGGTGCGCGCCTACGGCATCGAGAACCGGATGGCCGCGCGGATGGACGAGTCCATCGTGCGCACGCGGCGCGCCCAGATCGGCGCGCAGCGCGTCGTCATCAGCACGTTCAGCGCGGGCGAGATCGCGGCGGGCCTGGCGAACGCGGGCGTCATCGTCGTCGGCACGCTGCTCGGCGTCGGCGGGGACCTGACCGCCGGTCAGATCGTCGCCATGCTGTTCCTGGTCTCGCTGTTCATCACCCCGGTGCAGTGGGGCGTCGAGGTGCTCAACGAGGCGCAGAACGCGATCTCCGGCTGGCGCCGCGTGATCGGGCTGCTGGAGGCGGTTCCGGACGTGCCCGACCCCGGCGCCGCGGGCACGGATCTGCCGGACCGGCCGCTCGACGTGCGCTTCGACCACGTCGCCTACGCCTACCCCGGCGGCGCCCGGGTGCTGCGCGACGTGGACGTCACGATTCCGGCGCGCGCCCGGATCGCGGTCGTCGGCGAGACGGGATCCGGCAAGACGACCTTCGCCAAGCTGCTGACGCGGCTGATGGATCCGGTCGAGGGCGCCGTGCTGATCGGCGGCGTGGACGCCCGGCAGATCCCGTTCGAGCAACTGCGGCGGCGCGTGGTGATGGTCCCTCAGGACGGCTTCCTGTTCGAGGGCACGCTCGCCGACAATGTCCGCTACGGAGCACCCGGAGCGCAGGACGCGGCGGTGGCGCGGGCTTTCGAGACGCTGGGGCTCGGCGACTGGCTGGCCGGTCAGCCGCGCGGCGTCGCCACGGCAGTCGGACAGCGCGGCGAATCGCTTTCGGCCGGTGAGCGCCAACTGGTGGCGCTGGCCCGCGCATACGTCGCCGACCCGGACCTGCTGCTGCTCGACGAGGCGACCTCGGCCGTGGACCCGGCCACCGAGCAGCGCATCGCCCGCGCGCTCGAAGCACTCACCCGCGGCCGCACGACCGTCTCGATCGCGCACCGGCTCTCCACGGCCCAAGCCGCCGACGAGGTCTTCGTATTCGACGCCGGACGGCTCGTCGAGCGCGGAACGCATCGGGAACTCGTCGGGCAGGGCGGAATCTACGCGGGGCTCTACGCCTCCTGGGCGCGCACCGCGGTCGGTCACGCTATCTGACGGTACGTGAGCGCGAGCCAGGTCACCGAGTAGAGCAGCGCGAGGTTCGCCGCCACGAACGGGATCCACAGCCGGCGACCGCGGATCAGCTCCGGCAGCGAGATGCAGAACGGGATGATCGCGGCGAGGTAGCGCGGCTCGGACGTGAACAGCGGCGAGGTGATTCCGAGCACGAACATCACCGCGGACCACGCCGTGAACGAGCCGGGCAGCAGCCCCCAGCAGGCGGTCAGTGCGAAGACCCCGATCGCGGCGCAGGCCAGCGACGTGATCAGGATGCTTGCGGAGTCCGGGGTGTTCAGCAGCGTCCGGATGGTCGCGAACGGGTCCTGCGTGACGGCGCCGCGATTGCCGCTCGACACCTGCTGGGTGAACGGGAGGATCCAGTCGCCGAAACGCCACTGTGACCGGCAGCCGCGTCACGAGCGCCAGCCCCGCGACACACGACGACGTCAGCGGAAAGAAATGGGCAAGGCCGCCGGGCCCCGTGAAATCGCCGAACACATTGCCGCCGTGCGCCATCCCGTTCGCCTCGGCCAGATACCAGTGCGTATCCCAGGCGAAAAGCGGCGAGAAGATCCCGTGGCCGTCGATCCGGAAAACACACCGCCAGCACGATCACGTGCGCGAGCAGCCACGCCGGGAACGCGGCCCGCGGCCCGTCGCGCAACTCCGCTCGGGCGCCGCTGAGCGAATTCATCCGGGGTCCCCGTGGCATCGACGTGATCGTCTGAGCGCGACAATAGGGCCATGGACGAATCAAGGCCCGGGCGGATGGCGCTGGACCCGGAGATCGCAGCGAAGTTGAAACGGAACGGCCAGGGCCTGGTACCCGCCGTGGTCCAGCAGTTCGACACCGGTGAAGTGCTGATGCTCGCGTGGATGGACGACGAGGCGCTGCGCCGGACCCTGGCCACCGGCCGCGCGACCTACTGGTCCCGCAGTCGCGCCGAATACTGGGTCAAGGGCGAGACCTCCGGCAACTTCCAGCAGGTCAAGTCCGTCGCGCTGGACTGCGACGGCGACACCCTGCTGGTGAAGGTGGACCAGAGCGGACCCGCCTGCCACACCGGCTCGCACACCTGCTTCGACGGCCGCGAACTCAAACTCGAAGGTCGGTGACGGCCGGAAGTCCTGCACAATGTCTGCCATGACAACCGGCGCCACCACCCCGGACCTGCCCGCCTTCCGCGCCCTGGCCGACTCGCGGCGGGTCATCCCGGTCACCCGTCGCTTCCTGGCCGACGGCGAGACCCCGGTCGGGCTCTACCGCAAGCTCGCGGCCGAGCGCCCCGGCACGTTCCTGCTCGAATCCGCCGAGCACGGCGTCTGGTCGCGCTACTCGTTCATCGGCGTCCGCAGCGAACTGGCGCTGACCGAGCGCGACGGCGCGGCCGCCTGGATCGGCACCCCGCCCGCCGGTGCGCCGACCGGCGGCGAGCCGCTCGAGGTGCTGCGCGCCACGCTCGATCTGCTGCGCACCCCGCACGACCGGGACCGCGCCGACCTGCCGCCGCTGACCGGCGGCTTCGTCGGCTTCCTCGGCTACGACACCGTCCGCCGACTCGAGCGTGTCGGCGAGCACGCCAAGGACGACCTCGATCTGCCCGAGCTCACGATGCTGCTCGCCGCCGACCTCGCGGTGCTCGACCACACCGACGGCACGGTCACCCTGATCGCCAACGCGATCAACCTCAACGGCACGCCGGACGGCGTGGACGCGGCGTACCACGGCGCCGTCGCCCGGCTCGACGCGATGGCCGCCGACCTCACCCGGCCGGACCGGCTGCCGCCCGCGACCCTCGACCTCGGCGTGACGCCCGCGTACACCGCGAACCGCACCGGCGAGGACTTCCGGGCCGCGGTGGACAGCGCGAAGGAGGAGATCCGCGCGGGCGAGGCCTTCCAGATCGTGCTCTCCCAACGCTTCGAGATGGCCACGGACGCGAGCGCCCTGGACGTCTACCGGGTGCTCCGCGCGACGAACCCGAGCCCTTACATGTACCTGTTCCGCTTCCCGAGCGAGCGCGGCGCCTTCGACGTGGTCGGCTCCTCCCCGGAGGCGCTGGTGAAGGTGACCGACGGCGAGGCGATGCTGCACCCGATCGCCGGCACCCGGCCGCGCGGCGCGACCCCCGAGCAGGACGCGGCGCTGGCCGAGGAGCTGCTGGCCGACCCGAAGGAGCGCGCCGAGCACCTCATGCTGGTCGACCTCGGCCGCAACGACCTCGGCCGGATCAGCGCTCCCGGCTCGGTCGAGGTGCTCGACTTCATGAGCGTCGAGCGCTACAGCCACGTCATGCACCTGGTCTCCACGGTCGTCGGCACGGTGTCCGCCGACCGCAGCGCCCTCGACGTGCTGCTCGCAGCCTTCCCCGCGGGCACCCTGTCCGGCGCCCCCAAGCCGCGCGCCCTGCAGATCATCGACGACCTCGAACCCACCCGCCGCGGCGTGTACGGAGGCTGCGTCGGCTACCTCGATTTCGCCGGCAACAGCGACACCGCGATCGCCATCCGCACCGCGCTGCTGCGCGACGGAACGGCGTACGTCCAGGCCGGCGCCGGGATCGTGGCCGATTCGGTCCCCGAGTCCGAGGACGCCGAGTGCCGCAACAAGGCCATGGCCGTGCTGCGCGCCATCGCGGCCGCGGGCACCCTGCGCGCCGCGGACTGACCCGCCGGGTGATCGCGGAACCACGTTTGCGAGGATGGGGCCATGGCAGTCGTGCAGACCACCCCCGCCGAGGTCACCGAGCAGGAGCGCGTTCGCCCTGCGCGCAGGGCCACGAGGGCGAAGACGCTCGCCGCGCTGCTCGCCGCCGTGGGCGCGGGCGTCGTGTTGCTCACCATCGGCCGCGGCTGGGCGCACGGCGACGTCACCCAGCCGATCACCTTCAAGGTCACCGCGACCGGCTCGCAGCTGACCGGCGTGCCGTACGCGCTCGGCCTGGCCGGGCTCGCGGGCGCGCTCGCCCTGTTCGCCGTGCGCAGGATCGGGCGCTACCTGGTCGGCGCGGTGCTGGCGCTGGCCGGCGCGGGCACCGTGTACGCCGTCGCCGACCGGCTCAGCCGGCTGGACGAGGCGCTGCACGCGCAGGCCGGCGCGCAGGGGCTCGGCTCCACCACCAAGATCGTCAATATCGACAACAACCTGTGGCCGTACCTGACGATCCTCGGCGGCGTGATCCTCTGCGCCGCCGGGATCTACACGCTCGCGCGCGGCCGTGCCTGGTCCGGCCTCGGCAGCCGCTACGAGGCCCCGGCCACGCGGGCCGCGGCGGCCAAACCCGCGGGCAAGGTCACCGCGCGCGACCTGTGGGACGCGCAGGGCCGCGGCAGCGACCTCACCGAACTCGAGGAGCTCGACGCGCAGCCGAAGGCCGACCAGCCGACGTGAGATCCGTCTCCACCGGGCCCCCTGGTTGTGGGTCACGCCGGGGCATGGGGGAGAATGGTGGCCAGTCATACCTTTCGACTTTTAGGAGTCAGCACGTCATGTCCGAGGTGATCGAGGAGACCCAGGTCCAGAAGGGCCCGTCCAAGGCGGCCGGGGTCGCCGGCAAGGCGGCGCTTGTCGGCATGTCCATGCTGGGCTCGTCCGTGGCGCACACCGAGCCGCACGCGGACCACGGCTACGCCCCGGCCCGCTGGACCGCCGCGGCCATCTCCATCCTCGGCTGGCTGATCGGCGGCATCGCCTTCCCGTTCGGCATCTGGGCGCTGGTCGTGGCCGGCGGCGTGCTGCAGGTCGTCGCGGTCATCGCGAACCTGGCGATGAACGCCGCGGGCATGGGCGCCAAGACCAACGACGACTGGGCCGCCGCCAAGGCGAGGGCCACCGAGGCCCGCGCCGCCTCCTGAGGCCTCCCGAGGCCCCCTGATCCGGTCGGCCGCCCCGTTTCCGAGCACGGTGTCAATCGTGCCGTGACCGGGGCGGATGCGTGTTCGAAGGCCGCCGCACCCGGTCCGCGACGTGGATCTTGGCAGCGTGCGCGGCGCAAGGCCGATAGCATGGCAGGGCAAGACGGCGCCGTGTGTGGCCTGCGGATCTGAGGGGACGGTAGCGGAGCGATGAACGTGCTCGAGGAGATCATCGAGGGTGTCCGCGTCGACCTCGCCGCACGCCAGGAGGTCACCTCCCTGGATGACCTCAAGACCCGCGCGCGAACCCAGCCCTCGGCGAAGGACGGCGTGCGGGCGCTGCGCGGCGAGGGCGTGGCGGTGATCGCCGAGGTCAAGCGGTCAAGCCCGTCCAAGGGCGCGCTGGCCGCGATCGCCGACCCGGCCGGCCTGGCCGCCGACTACGAGCTCGGCGGCGCCAGCGTCATCAGCGTGCTGACCGAGCAGCGGCGCTTCGGCGGCTCGCTGCAGGACCTCAAGGACGTACGCGCCCGGGTCGACATCCCGGTGCTGCGCAAGGACTTCATCGTCTCCAGCTACCAGCTGTGGGAGGCCCGCGCGTGCGGCGCCGACCTGGCGCTGCTGATCGTGGCCGCGCTGGACCAGGACGCGCTGGTCTCGCTGATCGAGCGGGCCGAGTCCATCGGCCTGACCCCGCTCGTCGAGGTGCACGACGAGCAGGAGATCGAGCGGGCGGTCGACGCCGGGGCGAAGATCATCGGCGTGAACGCGCGCGACCTGAAGACGCTCAAGGTGGACCGGGACACCTTCGCCCGGCTCGCCCCGCACATCCCCGACGCGATCGTGCGGGTGGCCGAGTCCGGCGTGCGCGGCCCGCACGACCTGATCGCCTACGCCAACGCCGGCGCCGACGCTGTCCTGGTCGGCGAGTCGCTGGTCACCGGCCGGGACCCGCGCTCCTGCGTCGCCGATCTGGTCGCCGCCGGCGCGCACCCGGCGATGCGCCGCGGCCGATAGCCGCCGCGCTTCCCGCTAGGATGAGTTCCGTGAGTGCATCGACCTCCCCGCGCGCGGCCGCCCGTCGGCGTCCGTGGTGGCGCCACGCGCCCGCGGGCCGGCGATGGCTGGTCGTCGCTGCGGCCTAGTCCCGCGCGCCTGTTTCGATCGAAATAGCTCACTCACCTTCATCAGGAGACGAAGTCCGATGACGGACGCCAATGTCTTTTCCGACGCCTTCTTCGCCGCGTCGTACGCCCATCTCTCGCCGCAGCCCGACGCCGCCGGGCACTACGGCAAGCTCGGCGGCCGCTTCATGCCCGAGGCGCTGATGGCCGCCCTCGCCGAGCTCACCGAGGCCTACCAGAAGTCCAAGAACGACCCGGAGTTCCAGGCCGAGCTCACCCACTGGCTGCGCACCTACGCCAACCGTCCCTCGCTGCTCACCGAGGCCAAGCGGCTGTCCGCGCACGCGGGCGCCCGGATCCTGCTCAAGCGCGAGGACCTCAACCACACCGGCTCGCACAAGATCAACAACGTGCTCGGCCAGGCCCTGCTCACCAGGCGGATGGGCAAGAAGCGGGTCATCGCGGAGACCGGAGCCGGCCAGCACGGCGTCGCCTCCGCGACCGCCGCGGCGATCTTCGACCTCGAATGCGTCGTCTACATGGGCGAGGAGGACACCCGGCGGCAGGCCCTGAACGTGGCCCGGATGCGGATGCTGGGCGCCGAGGTCGTGCCCGTCGCCACCGGCTCGCGCACCCTCAAGGACGCGATCAACGAGGCGATCCGCGACTGGGTGACCAACGTCGAGCACACGAACTACCTGTTCGGCACGGCCGCCGGTCCGCACCCGTTCCCCTCGATCGTCCGCGACTTCGCCCGGATCATCGGCGTCGAGGCCCGCACCCAGGTGCAGGAGATGACCGGCGCGCTGCCGGACGCGGTGGCCGCGTGCGTCGGCGGCGGATCGAACGCGATCGGCGTGTTCCACGCGTTCCTGCCCGACGAGTCGGTGCGGCTGTTCGGCTTCGAGGCCGGCGGCTCCGGCGTCGAGACCGGCCTGCACGCCGCCTCGATCACCGGGGGAGCGGTCGGCGTGCTGCACGGCGCGCGCACCTACATCCTCCAGGACGAGTACGGCCAGACCCTGCCGAGCCACTCGATCTCCGCGGGTCTCGACTATCCCGGCGTCGGCCCCGAGCACGCCTGGCTGCACGACACCGGCCGCGCGACCTACCAGCCGGTCACGGACGCCGAGGCGATGGACGCCTTCAAGCTGCTGTGCCGCACCGAGGGCATCATCCCGGCCATCGAGTCCGCGCACGCCGTGGCCGGCGCGGTGCGCATCGCCCCGAAGCTGCGCGAGGAGCTGGGCCGCGAGCCGGTCATCATCGTGAACCTGTCCGGCCGCGGCGACAAGGACATGCACACCGCCGCGACCTACTTCGGTATGGAGGTCTGAGCCGTGAGCAAGCTCTCTGAGGTGCTCGCCGCCGCCAAGGCCGAGAACCGTGCCGCCCTGATCGGCTACCTCCCGGCCGGCTACCCGAGCGTCGAGGGCTCGATCGCCGCGTGCCAGGCGATGATCGAGGGCGGCGTCGACATCATCGAGGTCGGCCTTCCGTATTCGGACCCGCAGATGGACGGCCCGGTCATCCAGCGGGCCGTGCAGGTCGCGCTGGACGCCGGCGTCAACACGCTGGACGTGCTGCGGGTCGTCGAGGGCGTGGCCGCCACCGGCGCGCCGACCCTGGTCATGTCCTACTGGAATCCGATCGAGCGCTTCGGCTGCGACCGCTTCGCCAAGCAGCTCGCCGCGGCCGGGGGAGCGGGCACGATCCTGCCCGACCTGATCCCGGAGGAGGCCGACGAGTGGATCGCGGCGGCCGACGCGCACTCGCTCGACCGGGTGTTCCTCGTGGCGCAGACCTCGACGCCGGAGCGGATCTCGCTGACCACGGGCGTGTGCCGCGGCTTCGTCTACGCGGCCTCGCTGATGGGCGTGACCGGCACCCGCGACGCCGTCAGCGGCAACGCCGAGGGCCTGGTCGAGCGCACCCGCAAGGCGGCGGGGAGCCTGCCGGTCTGTGTCGGGCTCGGCGTCTCGAACGGGGTCCAGGCGGCCGAGGTCGCGCGCTTCGCCGACGGTGTGATCGTCGGCTCCGCCTTCGTGCGCAGGCTGCTCGAGGCGCCGGACGAGCCGAGCGGCCTGGCCGCCGTCCGCGACCTGGCGCGCGAGCTGGCGGAGGGCGTTCGCGCTGTCCGTCCGTGACATACTGACGACTCGTTGTAGTCGTCTGACGGGGCATCCAGGAGGATTCGACCTCATGCCGAGCAGGTTCTCCCTCCTGGATGCCCGGAGCTCGTGGATCTCGCTGCTCGCCCGGCTGCTGCTCGGCGCGATCTGGCTCTACTACAGCCTGCCGAAGCTGACCCAGCCCACGCAGAACATCGCGGACGTGCGCGACTTCCAGATCCTGCCGTCCAGCCTGGTCACGCCGTTCGCCTACGGGCAGCCCTATGTAGAGCTCGCCCTCGGCCTGCTGCTGATCATCGGGCTCGGCACGCGACTGGTCGCGCTGCTCTCCGTGATCATGCTGCTCGTCTACATCGGCGGCATCATCTCGCTCGGCGCTCGCGGCATCTCGATCAGCTGCGGCTGCGGCGGTGGCGGCGGCCAGGTCGCCGAAGGCCAGACCCGCTACACCCTCGACGTGCTGCGCGACGTGCTCTTCATGCTCCCGGCGCTCTGGCTGCTGTGGAAGCCGCGCTCGAAGTTCTCCGCGGACGAGGCGCTCGCGGTCTGACGTACCATCACTCTCCGCGTGTGGTGACTCGCTTGGAGTAATGCCTGTGGCACGATGTTCGCCATGGCATCGGAGTCGAGAAAGCGGTCCCAGGCGCGCGACCGGGCCGCGGCCGCGTACGCCGAGGAACAGGCGAAGGCCCGCCGCAAGCGGCAATACCTGATCGGCGGCCTGGTCGTCATCGTGATCGCCGCCGCCGTGGGCATCGGCATCGGCGTGCAGCACCACGTGAACCAGACGAACTCCTCGGCCGCGAACGGTCCGCTGGTCTTCCCGTCCGGCACCGTGGACAGCGGCCTGGCGATCCCCTTCGGCAGCGACCAGAACGCCAAGGTGACGCTGACGATCTACGAGGACTTCCGCTGCCCGTTCTGCAAGGAGGCGGAGTCGATGTTCAACCCGATCTACACCGCCGACGCCGACGCCGGGAAGATCGTCGTCAAGTACCACATCGTGAACCTGATCGACCAGAACTCCGGCGGCACCGGTTCGATCCAGGCGGGCAACGCGGCGGCCTGCGCGCAGAACGTGGGCAACGCGAAGTTCAAGGCGTACCACGACATTCTCTACGCGAATCAACCGGACGAGTCGGACGACGCGTTCTCCTCGAACTCGCTGCTGATCTCCTACGCGAAACAGGTCTCCGGCCTGGACGGTTCGACCTTTGAGTCGTGCGTGAACTCCGGCAGGTACCAGCCCTGGGTCGTCAAGAACTACAACGCGCTCAACACCGCCGAGAGCGGGAACGTGTCCACCCCGGATTACCTGATCAACGGCACCCGCTACAACCTGACCTCGCAGAGCGCGTCCGTGCAGCAGGCCGCCTTCACCGCGGCGCTGAACAAGGCCATCTCGGCGGCGGGCTGAAGCAGGCCGAGGTCACGAAGAGATCACGCCTTGCCGAGAATTCACCGAGAAGGGGCGACCGGCCTGTCCGGTCGTCCTTCCGCGTGATTAGGATTCTGCGTCGGGTGGCGGTCCCCTCGGGTAGGCCGCGCCCGTCCCGACGACTGGAGCGGATGACGACGCGATGAGCAGGCGGAATCGGATCGGCAAGGAACTGGCCCGGGAGCGGGCCGCCATAACGCAGGCCGAGGCGGAGTACCGGACGAAGCGCAACCGGCGCCTCGCGATCTACGGACCGATCGCCGGAGTCGTCTTCGTCGGCGTCGTGCTGACCCTCGTTCTCACCACCCACGCGTTCTCGTCCTCGAGCACGCCGTCGGCCAAGTCGTCCGCGTCGACCAAGGCCTCGACCTCGGCCTCCGCGACCGGCACCGGCACCGCTTCAGCGACCGCGAGCGCTTCGGCTTCCGCCTCGGCGTCTGCCACTTCGAGCCCGAGTGCGAGTAAGTCATGAAGACCACGCCCCTGGCGTATCTGCCCAGCCCGACGACGGCCGAGATAAAACTCGGGCCGTTCCCGATCCGCTTCTACGCCCTGTGCATCATCGCCGGCATCGCCATCGCGGTGTACCTCGGCGAGCGCCGGTGGCGGGCCAAGGGCGGCGAGCCGCACATCATCACCGACATCGCGATCTGGGCGGTGCCCTTCGGCCTGGTCGGCGGCCGGCTCTACCACGTGATCACCGACCCCGAGCTCTACTTCCCGCGCGGCCAGGACTGGGTGCGGGTGTTCTACGTGTGGGACGGCGGCCTCGGCATCTGGGGCGCGATCGCGCTCGGCGGGCTCGGCGCCTGGATCGGCGCCCGGCGCCGGGGCGTGCGGCTGCCGCCGTACGCCGACGCGGTCGCTCCGGGCATCGTGCTCGCGCAGGCCATGGGGCGCTGGGGCAACTGGTTCAACAACGAGCTCTACGGCGATCCGACCTCCAAGCCCTGGGGTCTGACGATCCACTGCATGGCCACCAGCGGAACGCGGGTCGCGGTCCCCTGCTCCGGTGTTCCCGGGACGACGACGGTGCTCGGCTACTTCCAGCCCACCTTCCTGTACGAGGTGATCTGGGACGTACTCGTCTGCGTGCTGCTGCTGTGGGCCGATCGCCGGTTCAGCCTCGGCCACGGCCGGCTGTTCGCCTTGTACGTCATGGGATACACGGTCGGCCGCGGCTGGATCGAGCACCTGCGCAGCGACTACGCGCACCACTTCTTGGGGCTGCGCGTCAATGACTGGGTATCAATTATCTGCTTCCTTGGCGCGCTGGCCTTCTTCCTGATCTCGCAGCGGCGCCAACCCGGCAAGGAGACCGGGGAGGAGCTCTACTGGCCGCATTTCAAGCCCTACGGGCCGGACGCGGCGCTCGCGACGGATTCCGAAGAGCCCGCTGAGGCGGGTGAGGCCGGGATCTCCACCGAAGATCATCCGGATGCTGAGACACCTGCTGAATCGGAAACCGGGTCCGCCGCCTCGGTCGCGCCGGAACAGCGCGAATAACCGCAGGTCGAGCGCGGGCGAAGGCTCGGGGGGCCGTCTCCAGGACTGGAGACGGCCTCTTGCCGTTCACACCGCTGTGACATGAGTCATAGGCTGGACGAGTGAAAGTCGCGCAACGCGGGGAAAACAGGGTGTAGCGCGCGCCATCCGCAGGTCAGAGAAGTGCCGTCCATATAGTGAGACGCAGTATGCCCTCATGACGGAATCTCGACCCATCGTGTAACCTCTGGTTTCACCGCGGCAGGGCCAGAGTCGTCCCTCGTGCGCACATTTACGTTGCGGCCCACACAGACGACACGGAGGACCCGATGGCTTCATCGTCCCCCCAAGCCGGCGCACTCTTCGGCGCTCTGCCTCGGGCGCAGGGTCTTTACGACCCGCGCGCCGAGAAGGACGCTTGCGGGGTCGCCTTCGTAGCCACCCTCACCGGTGAGCCCAGCCACCGGATCGTGGACCAGGCCCTCACCGCCCTGCGCAATCTCGAGCACCGCGGCGCCTCCGGCGCCGAGCCCGACTCCGGCGACGGCGCGGGCATCCTGGTGCAGGTCCCGGACGCCTTCCTGCGCAGCGCGGTCGACTTCCCGCTGCCCGAGCGCGGCGGCTACGCCGTCGGCCTCGCCTTCATCCCGGACACCGACGAGGCCGAGGCGGCCGCCCGCTCCGCCGTCGCCCGGGTGGCCGCCGAGGAGGGCCTCACGGTCCTGGGCTGGCGCGACGTGCCGGTGACCCCGGACCTGCTCGGCAACACCGCCCGCGCCGTCATGCCGCGCTTCCGCCAGCTGTTCGTCGCCGGCGGCGCCGGAGAGCAGGGCATTGAACTCGACCGCTTGGCATTCGTGCTGCGCAAGCGCGTCGAGCACGAGACCGAGTCCTACTTCCCCTCGCTCTCCGCGCGCACCATCGTCTACAAGGGAATGCTCACCACCGGACAGCTCGAGCCCTTCTTCACCGACCTGTCCAACCCCGCCTTCACCAGTGCCATCGCACTGATCCACTCGCGCTTCTCCACGAACACCTTCCCCGCCTGGCCGCTCGCCCACCCGTACCGCTTCATCGCGCACAACGGCGAGATCAACACCGTGCAGGGAAACAAGAACTGGATGCGCGCCCGCGAATCCCAACTCGCGACCGACGCCATCCAGGGTCCGCTGGACCGCGTCTTCCCGATCGTCACCCCGTCCGGCTCCGACTCCGCGAGTTTCGACGAGGTGCTCGAACTGATGCACCTGGCCGGACGGCCGCTGCCGCACGCGGTGCTGATGATGGTCCCCGAGGCGTGGGAGAACCACACCGAGATGGACCCGGTCAAGCGGGCCTTCTACCAGTACAACGGCTGCAAGATGGAGCCTTGGGACGGCCCGGCCTCGATCACCTTCACCGACGGCACCCTGATCGGCGCCGTCCTCGACCGCAACGGCCTGCGCCCCTCCCGCTACTGGGTCACCTCCGACGGCCTCGTCGTGCTCGCCTCCGAGGTCGGCGTGCTCGACCTCGACCAGGCCAAGGTCGTGCGCAAGGGCCGGCTGCGGCCCGGCCGGATGTTCCTGGTGGACACCGCCCAGCACCGCATCGTCGAGGACGAGGAGATCAAGGCCGAGCTCGCCGCCGAGCAGCCCTACCAGGACTGGCTGCACGCCGGCCTGATCAAGCTCGGCGACCTGCCCGAGCGCGAGCACATCGTGCACACGCACGCCTCGGTGGTGCGCCGCCAGCAGACCTTCGGCTACACCGAGGAGGAGCTGCGCGTCCTACTCGCCCCGATGGCCAAGGCCGGCGCCGAGCCGATCGGCTCGATGGGCTCGGACACCCCGCTCGCCGTGCTCTCGCAGCGCCCGCGGCTGCTGTTCGACTACTTCACCCAGCTGTTCGCGCAGGTCACCAACCCGCCGCTGGACTCCATCCGGGAGGAGCTCGTCACCTCCCTGGCCACCACCATCGGCCCCGAGGAAAACCTGCTCGACACCACCCCGGCCGCCTGCCGTCAGGTCCAGCTGCCGTTCCCGGTGATCGACAACGACGAGCTGGCCAAGCTCATCCACATCAACGCCGACGGCGACCTGCCGGGCCTGAAGGCCGTCACCATCTCCGGCCTGTACCGGGCCGCGGGCGGCGGCACGGCGCTGCGCGAGCGGCTCGCCGAGATCAACTCCGAGGTCTCCGGGGCGATAGCCGACGGGGCGCGCATCATCGTGCTCTCCGACCGGCACTCCGACGCCGAGCAGGCGCCGATCCCGTCGCTGCTGCTCACCTCGTCGGTGCACCACCACATGATCCGGGAGAAGACCCGCACCCACACCTCGCTGCTGATCGAGGCCGGCGACGTGCGCGAGGTGCACCACGTCGCGCTGCTCATCGGCTTCGGCGCCGCCGCGGTCAACCCGTACCTCGCCATGGAGACGGTCGAGGACCTGGCCAACTCCGGCACCTTCGTGCACGTGCCCGCCGAGAAGGCCATCAGGAACCTGATCAAGGCGCTCGGCAAGGGCGTACTCAAGGTCATGTCCAAGATGGGCATCTCCACCGTCGCCTCGTACCGCGGCGCCCAGGTCTTCGAGGCCGTGGGCCTGAGCCAGGCGCTCGTCGAGACCTACTTCACCGGCGCCGCCTCCAAGCTCGGCGGCATCGGACTCGACGAGATCGCCGCCGAGGTCGCCGCCCGGCACGCCCGCGCCTACCCGCGCGGCGTCAACCGCGCCTCGCACCGCCGCCTCGAGATCGGCGGCGAGTACCAGTGGCGCCGCGAGGGCGAGCCGCACCTGTTCGACCCGGAGACCGTCTTCCGGCTCCAGCACTCCACCCGCAACCGCCGCTACGACATCTTCAAGCAGTACACGTCGCGGGTGAACGAGCAGTCCCAGCGGCTGATGACGCTGCGCGGCCTGTTCGCCTTCGACGCCGCCGGACGCGGCCCGATCCCGATCGACGAGGTCGAGCCGGTCAGCGAGATCGTCAAGCGCTTCTCCACCGGAGCCATGTCCTACGGCTCCATCTCGCTCGAGGCGCACCAGACCCTCGCCATCGCGATGAACTCCATCGGCGCCAAGTCCAACACCGGCGAGGGCGGCGAGGACCCGGAGCGGCTGCACGACCCCGCGCGCCGCTCGGCGATCAAGCAGATCGCCTCCGGCCGCTTCGGCGTCACCTCCGAGTACCTCACCAACGCCGACGACCTGCAGATCAAGATGGCCCAGGGCGCCAAGCCCGGCGAAGGCGGCCAGCTGCCGGGAAACAAGATCTACCCCTGGATCGCCCGCACCCGGCACTCCACCCCCGGCGTCGGCCTCATCTCGCCGCCGCCGCACCACGACATCTACTCGATCGAGGACCTCGCCCAGCTCATCCACGACCTCAAGAACGCCAACCCGGCGGCGCGAGTGCACGTGAAGTTGGTCTCCGAGGTCGGCGTCGGCACCGTCGCGGCCGGCGTCTCCAAGGCCCACGCCGACGTCGTGCTCATCTCGGGCCACGACGGCGGCACCGGCGCCGCGCCGCTCACCTCGCTCAAGCACGCCGGCGGCCCCTGGGAGCTCGGCCTCGCCGAGACCCAGCAGACCCTGCTGCTCAACGGCCTGCGCGACCGCATCGTGGTGCAGACCGACGGCCAGCTCAAGACCGGCCGCGACGTGGTCATCGCCGCGCTGCTCGGCGCCGAGGAGTTCGGCTTCGCCACCGCCCCGCTCGTCGTCTCCGGCTGCGTGATGATGCGCGTGTGCCACCTCGACACCTGCCCGGTCGGCGTCGCCACCCAGAACCCCGAGCTGCGCGCCCGGTTCACCGGCAGGCCCGAGTTCGTGGTCAACTTCTTCGAGTTCATCGCGGAGGAGGTGCGCGAACTGCTCGCCGAGCTCGGCTTCCGCAGCATCGAGGAGGCCGTCGGCCGGGTCGAGCACCTCGACACCGCCAAGGCCGTCGAGCACTGGAAGGCCGCGGGCCTCGACCTGGCCCCGATCTTCCACGTGCCCGAACTGCCCGCCGACGCGCCGCGGCACCGCACCACGGTCCAGGACCACGGCCTCGTCAAGGCGCTCGACAACCAGCTCATCGAGCTCGCGAAGGACGCGATCGACGACGGCACTCCGGTCCGGGTCCAGCTGCCGGTGCGCAACGTCAACCGCACGGTCGGCACGATGCTCGGTCACGAGGTGACGAAGAAGTACGGCGGCGCGGGCCTGGCCGACGACACGATCGACATCACGCTCACCGGCTCCGCGGGCCAGTCCCTCGGCGCCTTCCTGCCCCGCGGCATCACGCTGCGGCTCGAGGGCGACGCGAACGACTACGTCGGCAAGGGCCTGTCCGGCGGCCGCGTCGTCGTCCGCCCGCCGCGCGAGGCCACCTTCGACGCCGCGAAGAACATCATCGCGGGCAACGTCATCGGCTACGGCGCGACCAGCGGCGAGATCTACATCTCCGGCACCGTCGGCGAGCGCTTCGCCGTCCGCAACTCCGGCGCCACCTTCGTCGTCGAGGGCGTCGGCGACCACGCGCTCGAGTACATGACCGGCGGCCGCGTCGTCATCCTCGGCGAGCACGGCCGGAACATCGCCGCGGGCATGTCCGGCGGCATCGCGTTCGTGCTCGACCTCAAGGTCGCCCGGGTCAACCCGGAACTCGTCAACGTCGAGGCCCTCGACGCCGACGACCGCACCTTCCTGCACAACGCCGTCAAGCGGCACTTCGAGGAGACCGGCTCCCAGGCCGCCGCCGTCCTGCTGGCCGACTGGGCGGGCTCGATCGCCCGCTTCGCCAAGATCATGCCGACCGACTACAAGCAGGTTCTCGGCACTCGGGCCGCCGCGCAGCGCGCGGGCCTGTCCGAGCAGGAGACCATGGACAAGATCATGGAGGCCGCACATGGCTGACCCGCGCGGTTTCATCACGACCCCCGTCCAGCACCCCGAGCGGCGCCCGGTCGCCGAGCGCGTCAAGGACTGGAAAGAGGTCTACCCGCAGCGCGCGCTGCTGCCCATCATCGTGAAGCAGGCCGGACGCTGCATGGACTGCGGCATCCCCTTCTGCCACAACGGCTGCCCGCTCGGCAACCTCATCCCCGAGTGGAACGACCTGGTCTGGCGCGAGGACTGGGCCGAGGCCATCGAGCGGCTGCACGCGACCAACAACTTCCCCGAGTTCACCGGACGGCTGTGCCCGGCGCCCTGCGAGACCGCCTGCGTGCTCGCCATCAACCAGCCCGCGGTGACCATCAAGAACGTCGAGGTCTCGATCATCGACAAGGCCTGGGACGCCGGCCTGGTCAAGCCCGCGGAGATCGAGCGGCACAGCGGCAAGACCGTCGCCGTCATCGGCTCCGGACCCGCGGGCCTGGCGGCGGCCCAGCAGCTGACCCGGGCCGGCCACACCGTGGCCGTGTACGAGCGCGCCGACCGCATCGGCGGCCTGCTGCGCTACGGCATCCCCGAGTTCAAGATGGAGAAGCGGCACCTCAACCGCCGGATCGAGCAGATGCGCGCCGAGGGCACCAAGTTCCGCACCGGCGTCGCCGTCGGACAGGACATCCTCGCCTCGCAGATCCGCGACCGCTACGACGCCGTGGTGCTCGCCGTCGGCGCGACGAAGGCGCGGGACCTGCCCGTGCCCGGCCGCGAATTCGCCGGAATCCACCAGGCGATGGAGTACCTGCCGCTGTCGAACAAGTCCTCCGAGGGCGACTTCGTCACCCCGCCGATCCACGCCAAGGGCAAGCACGTCATCGTCATCGGCGGCGGCGACACCGGCGCGGACTGCCTCGGCACCGCCACCCGGCAGGGCGCGGCCTCGGTCACCCAGCTCGAGATCATGCCGGAGCCGCCGCAGGAGCGTCCGGCCGGCCAGCCGTGGCCGACGTACCCGATGACCTACCGGGTCTCCTCGGCACACGAGGAGAACGGCGAGCGGGTCTACGCGTCCAGCACGACCGAGTTCGTCGCCGACGAGCACGGCAACGTCAAGGCTCTTCGACTCTCCGAAGTGAAGTTCGAGAACGGACGCTTCGAGCCCGTGCCCGGCACCGAGCGCGAGATCCCCGCGGACCTCGTCCTGCTCGCCATGGGCTTCACCGGGCCCGAGCAGGACAACGGCCTCGTCGGCCAGCTCGGCCTCGAGCTCGACGAGCGCGGCAACATCCGCCGCGACGCCGAGTTCCGCACCAACGTGCCGAACGTGTTCGCCGCCGGAGACGCCGGCCGCGGCCAGTCGCTCATCGTCTGGGCGATCGCCGAGGGCCGGTCCGCGGCGGCCACCGTCGACCGCTACCTCGGCGGCAACTCCAACCTCGCGTCCCCCATCGAACCCACCACGCGTCAGCTGCTCGTCTGATCCACCCTCAATTCGAGCGCTGTACACCGTTTCGTCAGGGGCGACTTCCGATGAAGTCGCCCCTGGCTGGTGTGGTTAGGATGAGGGGTACCGGACTGGTGGTGCGCGCTCCCGTCCGGCGCTTCGAGTCCCTGGATTGGGCATTGTTACTTATGGGTAAGGGATAGGGTCGCTCATATGCGTCGCGCGAAGATCGTCTGTACACTCGGCCCCTCGGCCGGCTCTCAAGAGCAGTTGTCGGCCCTGGTGGCGGCCGGCCTCGACATCGCCAGGCTCAACCTCTCGCACGGGTCCTACGCCGAGCATGAAGAGCGATATTTCAACGTCCGCAAGGCGGCCGACGAGGCTGGGCGCGCGGTGGGCGTGCTCGTCGACCTGCAGGGCCCGAAGATCCGCCTCGGCAAGTTCGCCGAGGGGCCGGTCACGGTCGAGCGGGGCGACGAGTTCACCATCACCACCGAGGACGTCCCCGGCGACCAGAAGATCTGCTCCACCACGTACAAGGGCCTCGCCGGCGACTGCAAGCCCGGCGACCGCATCCTGATCGACGACGGCCGCGTCGCGATGGAGGTCGTCGAGGTCGACGGGCCGCGGGTCAAGTGCCGCACCGTCGAGGGCGGCAAGCTCTCCAACAACAAGGGCATCAACCTGCCGGGCGTGGCCGTCTCGGTGCCCGCGCTCAGCGAGAAGGACATCGCCGACCTGCGCTGGGCCCTCGGCGAGAACGACGTCAGCCTGCGCGCCGACATGATCGCGCTCTCCTTCGTGCGCAGCGCCAAGGACATCGACGACGTGCACGCGGTGATGGACGAGGTCGGCGTGCGCCTGCCGGTCATCGCCAAGGTGGAGAAGCCGCAGGCGGTGGACAACCTCGACGAGATCGTCGACGCCTTCGACGGCATCATGGTCGCCCGCGGCGACCTCGGCGTGGAGATGCCGCTCGAGCAGGTCCCGCTGGTGCAGAAGAAGCTCGTCACGATGTGCCGCAGGAACGCCAAGCCGGTCATCGTGGCGACCCAGATGCTCGACTCGATGATCACCGCGAGCCGGCCGACCCGCGCCGAGGCCAGCGACGTGGCCAACGCCATCTTCGACGGCGCCGACGCGGTGATGCTCTCCGCGGAGACGAGCGTCGGCGACTACCCGGTCGAGACCGTGCAGACCATGGCCAAGATCATCTGTGCCGTGGAGAACGAGGTCATGGCCAAGGGCCTGCCGCAGGCGATCTCCAAGCCGCGCACCAAGGGCGGCGCCGTCGCGAGGGCCGCCGCCGAGCTCGGCGACTACCTCTCGGCCACCTTCCTGGTCGCGTTCACCAAGAGCGGCGACACCGCCCGCCGCCTCGCCCGCTACCGCTCGCCGATCCCGGTGCTCGCGTTCACCCCCGAGCCGATCGTGCGCTCCCAGCTGGCGCTGACCTGGGGCGTGGAGACCTTCATCGGCGAGATGGTCGACAGCACCGACGCCATGGTGCTCCAGGTGGACCACGCGCTGCTCGAGCTCGGCCGCTGCAAGCCCGGCGACCTGATCATCATCACCGCCGGCTCCCCGCCCGGAATCCCTGGCTCCACCAACGCCGTCCGCGTCCACCGCGTCGGCGACGCCGTCACCGGCGCGGCCCCGGCCTACCGCAAGGCCTGATCAAAGCAGCTCCAACTGCGACGCTTCGGCGGGCGCGGCCTCCGGCCCGCCCGCCGTCCTCGTCCCCGGCTCAGTGCTTGGGCCCCACGAACTCGTCAAGCCGCCGCACCGACTCACGCCGTGCTATCGATACGCAGTTACGCCGGTTGTACCGCCACTCGACTCCGAGCTTGTCGAGCGTGCCCGTGAACAGATCCCTGATGTGTGAGCTCTCGTTCGTGAAGTGGTACCGCGAGTAGTAGCAGCGCGTCGTCTTCCCGTTGCGTGTGCGTACGGCGACGTTGTAGACGCGACACCCGTCCGAGTGGATGAGCCCTCTAACGAACTCCTGAGGGAACTCGTCCACGATCGCCTGCTGCCAGGGCTCGAGTACGATCGCACGTTCATGTTTCCTGCCCGGCCCGTGCTGCGGAAACAAGCACGGCCAGTGCTTGGAGTAGGCCTTCACTTCGTGCATTCCCGGTTTCTGCACGCGGTTGACGCTGTTGTGCGGCATGACGGCGCGCATCGCTGCCTCGCACTCGTCCATGAGACCCGGCCATGCATCAGCGCAGGCGATGTTGAGGAAGTACACGCCCTTCCGCCGCATCGCAGCTCCGTCGCTGATGCAGCCATCACCGAGGTAAAGGCCCAGCAGGTACGAGTATTCTCTGCGATCGAGCTGCACCGCGCCAGGTTCGCAACGTGGGCAGCGAGAGCGCAGTCTGCCGGGCAATGTTCCTGATCTTCGGCGGTCTTCGTGCTTCCAATGGCCGATGGTCCCCGACGGGACTCCGAATATTCGCGCCACCTCGGCATTGGTGACGCCGTCGCGCAGCATGGTGACGGCCTTGGCGCGGGTTTCGAGCGAGTGTGCGAGAACTGGCATGCACCGAGCGTCTGCGCAGCCCACGGGCCTGCGCAATGATAACAATGCTAATTCACTGGAAATGGCGAATCGTCATTTTATATGTACCCCGGGTCGGACTCGAACCGACACTGTGCGGGACTTGAATCCGCTGCCTACTACCAATTGGGCTACCGGGGCTTATGCGTTGACCTGGTGTTTTATTGTCCTGCGGTTCCCATGGTTGCTCAAAACCTGGGGTCGAGCATACCGCATCGCGGACCGGCGGTGCGGGGGGGTTTGGCGGTCGTCTAGGCTGGTGGCTTACGACAGTCGCGACAGTCAGCAGCAAAAGGGGCCGAAGATGACCGCCGAGGACAGCAACCAGCCGCGCAAGCGCGTGGTGATCGCCGAGGACGAGGCGCTGATCCGCATGGACCTGGCCGAAATGCTGGCGGAGGAGGGGTACGAGGTCGTCGGGCAGGCGGGGGACGGGGCTGAGGCCGTGAAGCTCGCCGAGGAACTGCGTCCGGACCTCGTGATCCTGGACGTGAAGATGCCGGTGCTCGACGGGATCTCGGCCGCCGAGCAGATCGGCGAGGCGAAGATCGCGCCGGTGCTGATGCTCACCGCCTTCTCGCAGCGCGAGCTGGTGGAGCGGGCGCGGGACGCCGGGGCGATGGCGTACCTGGTCAAGCCGTTCTCGAAGGCCGACCTGGTGCCGGCGATCGAGATGGCGACCTCGCGGTACGACGAGCTGCGCGCGCTGGAGAACGAGGTCGCGGACCTGCAGTTGCGCTTCGAGACGCGGAAGATCGTGGACCGTGCCAAGGGTCTGCTTCAGGCGCAGCTGGGGATGACGGAGCCGGCGGCGTTCCGCTGGATCCAGAAGACCTCGATGGACCGGCGGCTGACGATGCGCGAGGTGGCGCAGGCCGTCGTCGACGGGACCTCGCCGGCGTCCACGCCGCAGTAGGAGTAGGTCGAAGCTAGAAGTCGGCCGCAGGCACGGGGCGCCGTGGCAGTCGCGCCGGCGGCGGGCGGCAGCGCGCCGGCAAGACGGCAGCAGCGCCGTGGCCGACGGAGTCGGCCGGGCCGCCCGTTCGCGACACGCGAGCGGGCGGCCGTAGTCTTTGCATGCCCTGTGTATCCGTATGCTTGCATTCCGTAATGGGTCCGGCATGCGCGGTATCGGAGCTATGTGGAATTCGGTGCCGGAGTGTCCGCGCTTCGGGAAACGCTTTTCGGTGCGGGAATGCGGTAAACGGTCGCTCCCGGCTGGTGAAAGGCCTCATTCACGGGCCGTCAGATGAGATCGGCAAGATCAGTATCTGATCCACTTGGGTAGCTACCTGCGTGGATGCCTTCGCGCGCCCAAGCACGGAGGTTTACCAAATCGCAGCATGCACAGTCTTCTCACGCTGCAAACGAGTCTCTAGCATGGGCCAACATGTCGGCCGTGCTGACGGCCCGTAAACCCGATCCGTCGCCTGACGTGAGTGAAGGATTCCGAATGGCAGCAGAGACCACTCCGGCCACCGCCGGGGTTAGCAATCATCTGAAGCGGAACGTGGGCCTGATCGGCCTGCTATGGGCTTCGGAGACGTCGATCATCGGTTCGGGATGGCTCAAGGGGGCCGAGCGGGCTCTGGTGACAGCCGGTCCCGCGGCGATCATCGCCTGGGGTATCGGTTCGCTCGCCATCATCATTCTGGCTCTGGTGCACGCCGAACTCGGTGGAATGTTCCCGGTTGCCGGTGGTTCGGCCCGATTCGCGCACTATGCCTTCGGTGGCGCGGCGGGTGCGTCCTTCGGCTGGTTCGCCTGGCTGCAGGCGGCGTCGGTGGCGCCGATCGAGGTCGAGGCGACGCTGAGCTACACCGGCCACTACTCGTTCGCCTCGAACTGGACCACGGCCAGCGGCACCCTGCACGGCTGGGGGTACGTGGTGGCGATTCTGCTGATGGCCGTCTTCGTCGCGATGAACTTCATCGGTATCAAGACGCTGGCTCAGGTGAGCAACGTCATCATGTGGTGGAAGATCGCGATTCCGCTGGCGACGATCCTGATCGTCGCGGTGACGCACTTCCACCCCTCGAACTTCTCCGCGGGCGACGGCTTCATGCCGCACGGGATCGAGGGCGTGTTCGGAGCGGTCAGCGGCTCCGGCATCATCTTCTCGCTGCTCGGTTTCGAGCAGGCGATCCAGCTCGGCGGCGAGTCCTCGAACCCGAAGCGGGACATCCCGCTGGCGACGATCCTCTCGATCCTGATCGGCGCCGCGATCTACATCCTGCTGCAGGTGTTCTTCATCGGCGCGATCCCGGTCGCGAACATCCCGCACCTCTGGGCGAACCTGAACTTCCCGGGGATCTCCGGCCCCTGGGCGGGCATCACGACGCTGGTGGGCCTCGGCTGGCTGGCGAAGATCCTGTTCATCGACGCGGTCATCTCGCCGTTCGGCACCGGCGTCATCTACACGACGGCCACCTCGCGCTACAGCATCGCGATGGACAAGAACGGCTACTGGCCGAAGGGCGCGGGCAGGCTCAACAAGAACGGCCTGCCGTGGGTGGGTCTGCTCACCGCCTTCGTCGTCGGCTGCGCCTGCTTCATCAACTACTCGAACTGGAACAACTTCGTCGGCTTCATCACCTCGGCGAGTGTGCTCATGTATGCGGGCGCTCCGCTGGCCTTCGGCGTGTTCCGGTCCAAGCTGCCCGACTGGGAGCGGCCCTTCCGCCTCGCGGGCGGTGCGGTGATCGCTCCGCTGGCCTTCGTGGTGGCGAACCTGGTCATCTTCTGGTCGGGCTGGCCGACCTTGGAGGGCCTGGGCATCGCGATCCTGCTCGGCTACGTGATCCTGATCGTTACACAGGTGTTCAAGCTCAATCCGACCTCGCTCATCCTGGACCTGAAGGCGGCGGGCTGGCTGCCGGTGTACCTGGTGGGCATGGGCGCAATCGACTGGATGAGCGACTTCGGCCCTGGGCACAGCTTCGCGTTCAAGAGTCCGGTCATCCACGCCTGGTGGTCGGACATCCTCGTGGTGACCGTCTTCAGCCTGGTGATCTACTACTGGGCGCAGGCGGTGTCGCTGACCAAGGAGAAGATCGATCTCGCCATCGACACCACCTCGGTCGCGGAGCTTCCCTCGCACTGACGCCTCCGGTGTAAGTGCTCGATGAGCTCGAGGCGGGGCCCCGGCGGCGTAGAGTCGCCGGGGCCCCGCTCTGCGTGTTCGCCCCCTCTTCCACTCCTGTGGTTTCCGTGATAGAAACGCGCCCGAGTCGCCATGTTTTCTTTGGGGGATCGTCGTCTGTCGCGGGACGAAGGCAGGGTAGTTGATGCAAGTGCCGCCATTGCCGGATACCACTTACTGGTCAGGGCACAAGGTGCTCGCTTTGGCCGAGCAGTACGAGAATGAGGGCTTTGTCGCGGAGTCCTACGAGCTGTATCGCCGCGTCGCGCATCTGGTTGCCACGACGCTGCCGGTGGACCGCGCCGCGTCGCTGCTGGGGCAGATGATGGCTTCCGGGGCGGTTGGTGCGGCCGAGGAGATATTCCACGAAATGGTGGAGACGTGCGGGCCGCATCCTTCTTCGACGGCGTATGCAGCCAGCGCTCTGATGACGGCCGGTGTTGCGGACTTGGCCTATTACTTCCTGGACGCGGTGCTCGCGAAATATCAGACTTCTGAGGGTGAGTTGGAGTCGCTGGCCGCTTATCTGAATGCGGGGCGGCGGTCCGAGTTGGCGGTGTACGCGTTCACCGCGGCGGCGCGGAACAAGCCGGTGGCGACGGTGCTGCGGTACAGCGCTCTGCTGCGCAAGCGCGGGCATTCGAACTCTGCGGTGGGTCTGCTGGTGTCGGTGGCGGCGGGACGGCCGGACGAGGCGGCGCCGCTGCTGCTGGCGCTGCGCAGAGCGGGCCGGGACCGCGAGGTGGAGCCGGTGCTGACCGGGCTCGCGGCGACCGGGGACGCCGCGTGCGCGGCGTTGCTGGACGCGCTGTCGGAACAGGGCGCCGAGGAGGACATCAAGGTCCTCATCCGGCTGTATTCGGTGCGGCCGTTCGGGAGCATCGCCTCGATCGCGGCCGCGGTGCGGTCGATGGACGTCGCGCGCCTGCTGGTGCCCGCGCTGCTTGGCTGCTCGGAGGAGGAGCAGACCGCGTATTTCCTTTCCGAGCAGGCGGAGTTGTCCGCCGCGCAGCGCGGTCGGCTCGCGGCGCTGCTGGTGTCCGCGGCGCCCGCGGACTGCCCGGACGCGCTGCTGGCCTGGTACGCGGGGTGGGCCGATCCGGCGGGCCTGGTCTGGCTGGTGGAGCAGTTGACCGACTCGGGCGTGCCGCTGGAGCCGGTGCTCGCGGCGACCGCGCGGCGGCGCGATTTCGAGCCGCTGCGCGAGGCCCTGCACCGCTTGGGCAACCACCAGTTGGCGTACCGGCTGGCCGGACTTCGTTCGGAGTTCGGGCTCTGATCCGCTGGGCGATTCGGCAGGCGGTCCGATTCGCGATTCGGTCGGCGACTCGGCAGGCGGTACCAGCGGCCTCATCCCTCGGGGGGAGGCCGCGCGGATGACTCGGTCCACGGGGTGATGCGGCGAAATCGACCCGGCAGGCGATTCGCTTCGAGCCCTGCGACGGCATCGTGGTGAGCGTTGGGAAAGCGCTCCGCACTGAATGAGGCCGTCACATGAGATCCCTGTTCAACGGCTCGCCGCGGCAGCGGGAGACGCGACTGCTCGCGGGCTGCGCCGTGCTGCTGCTGCCGTGGATCGTGGTGCTCGCGGCGACGCTGCCCGCGCACATCGTGGCGCGCAACTGGTCGATGGCCTGGTCCGGTTTCGACGTGCTGCTCGCGATCATGCTGGGGACCACGGCCTGGCTGCGGCGCAGCGGGGATCCGCGGGTCGGCGCGTTCGCCGGGGCGAGCGCGGCGATGCTGCTGGTGGACGCCTGGTTCGACACCTCGACCTCGGCGACCGGGGCCGACGCGCTCATGGCCTGGGGCAGCGCCGTGTTCGTCGAGCTGCCGCTCGCCTTCGTCTGCGCGCGCATCGCGCTGCGTCGGCAGCGCTGAGATCGTACTATCCGCCTGTCGGTGGTGCCCGTTACATTGGTGCTGCGGGCATTACGGAGTCCGCACACTCGGGTGCGGAAGAGGTAGGCGGATGACTCGGCGGGCGTGGCTGCTGTTCGCGGCGATGGGCGTGATCTGGGGCATCCCGTACCTGATGATCAAGGTCGTGGTGGACGCCGGCGTCTCGCCCGGCTTCCTGGTCTTCGCGCGCACCGCGATCGGTGCGGTGCTGCTGCTGCCGGTCGCGATACGTCAGGGCGCGGTGCGTCCCGCCCTCGCGCAGTGGAAGCCGGTGCTCGCGTTCGCCGCGATCGAGCTCGGCGTCACCTGGTACCTGCTGAACTCGGCGGAGGAGAAGCTGAACAGCAGCGTCGTCGCGCTGCTCATCGCGATGGTCCCGCTGATCGGCACGCTCATCGCCTGGCGGCTGGGGGACCGCTCGGTGCTGCGGCCGGTGCGCCTGGGCGGCCTGGCGATCGGGCTCGGCGGCGTCGGCGTGGTCGTCGGCGTGAACCTGACCTCCGGCGGCACTCCCGCGTGGGCCGTCGGCGCCGTCGTGCTGACCTCGATCGGGTACGCGATCGCGCCGATGATCGCCGACCGCCGGTTGAGCGAGGTGCCGGGCCTCGGGGTCACCGCGGTCGCGCTGACCGTCGTCGCGCTGGCCTACCTGCCGTTCGGCGTCTTCGACGCGCCCGCGCACCTGCCCAGGTTCAACGTGCTCGCCTCGATCGTCGGGCTCGGCGTGATCTGCACCGCCCTCGCGTTCATCTGCTTCTTCGAGCTGATCGCCGAGGCGGGGGCGGTGCGCGCGACGGTGATCACGTACGTGAATCCGGCCGTCGCGCTGCTGTGCGGCGTCGCGATGCTCGGCGAGAAGCTGACGGCGGGCATCATCATCGGTTTCCCGCTCGTGCTGCTCGGCAGCTACTTCGCCACGCGCAAGGACCGGCCCGCCGCGCTGCCCGACGCCGCGCTCGCGGTCGAGGAGCCGGAGGTCGCGGCGCGCTGACCGCCGCAGACCACCACCGACCGCCGCCGAATCAGCCCTTCGGCGGCTCCAGGATCATGCAGGTGATCCGGGACGTGCACACCCGGCGCCCGTCCTCGTCCGTGATCACGACCTCGTAGGTCGCGGTGGACCGGCCGAGGTGCAGCGGCCTCGCGATGCCGGTGACCCGGCCGGAGACGGCTGCGCGGTGGTGGGTGGCGTTGATGTCCACGCCGACGATCAGCTTGTCGGGGCCCGCGTGCAGCGCCGCGCCGATCGAACCGAGGGTCTCGGCGAGCGCCACGGAGGCGCCGCCGTGCAGCAGGCCGGCGGGCTGCAGGTTGCCGTCCACGGGCATCGTCGCGACCAGCCGTTGGGTGTCGAACTCCACGAATTCGATGCCCAGCTTGCGCGAGAGCTGCCCCCGGTCGTCGTGCACGGCCTCGTAAAGCTTCTCGAATCCAGCGGGCAGCGTGGGCTCGCTCATGGCCACTCCTTTCGGCGGTTGCGTCTGTCGGGCCCGAAGATGTCGGTGCCTGCGCCTAGGATTCAAGCATGGCGACTAGCGCGAAGCCCGCCGGGGCCGGTACCACGAAGAAACTGCTTCTGCTCGACGGTCATTCCATGGCCTTCCGGGCCTACTACGCCCTGCCTCCGGAGAAGTTCACCGTGGCGGGCGGCGAGCAGTCCACGAACGCGGTGTACGGCTTCACGTCGATGCTCGCGAACGTCGTGCGGGATGAGGCGCCGACCCATCTCGCGGTGTGCTTCGACGTCTCCCGCGCCGCGCTCAAGCGGACCGCGCTCTACCCGGAGTACAAGGCGCAGCGCGCCGCCGCGCCGGACCTGTTCCGCGGCCAGGTCGATCTGATCGCCGAGTTGATGGACGCGCTGCATGTGCCGGTGTTCCGCAAGGAGGGCTCGGAGGCGGACGACCTGATCGCAACGCTCGCCACGCAGGCGGCGGCCGAGGGCTTCGACGTGGCGATCGTCACCGGCGACCGGGATGCGCTGCAGCTGGTGACCGATCAGGTGACGGTGCTTTACCCGAAGAAGGGCGTCGGCGACCTGACCAGGTTCACGCCCGAGGCCGTGGAGGAGAAGTACGCGCTGACCCCGCGGCAGTACCCGGATTTCGCGGCGCTGCGCGGCGATCCGTCCGACAACCTGCCGTCCGTCCCGGGTGTGGGGGAGAAGACGGCGTCGAAGTGGATCCGCGAGTACGGCTCGCTGGACGCGCTGCTGGAGAGCGTCGAGGAGATCAAGGGCAAGGTCGGCGAGAGCCTGCGCGCGAACGTGGACGCCGTGCGCCGCAACCGGCAGCTCACCGAGCTGGACCGCGCGGTCGAGCTGGATCGCGGTCCGGCGGACCTGGAGCGGAGCGACGGGGACGCGGAGGCGGTGGACCGGCTGTTCGACACCCTGCAGTTCCGGGTGCTGCGTCCGCGGATCGGCGAGGTCTTCGGGCTGACGGTGGGCGCGGCCGAGGGCGAGCAGCCGGCGCCGGCGGGTCCGGGCGTGGACATCACCGGGCAGCTGCTGGCCACCGGCCAGGTCGCCGGGTGGCTCGCCGAGCACGCGGCCGGGCTCGAGCCGCTGGGCGTGGCCGCCAAGGGCCGCTGGGGCCGGGGCACGGGCGACGTGACCGCGCTGGCGCTGGCGACCGGCGAGGGACCGGCCGCCTGGCTGAACCCGACCGAGCTCGACCCCGCGGACGAGAACGCGCTGCGCGCCTGGCTGGGCGACGCGAGCAGGCCGAAGGTGCTGCATGACGCGAAGGGCCCGCTGCTCGCGCTCGATGCGCGCGGCCTGGAGCTCAGGGGCCTCGCGGTGGACACCGCGCTCGCCGGGTACCTGGTGAACCCGGGCCAGCGCGGCGTCGAGCTCGCCGACCTGGCCAGGCAGTTCCTGCACCGGGAGCTGGGCGAGGCCGAGGAGCCGACGGGCCAGCTCTCGCTGGAGTCGCTGGCCGAGGAGGCGGACGGCGCGAAGGACGCGGAGCAGCTGATGGCCCAGGCCCGCGCGATCCTCGATCTCGGCGCGGTGCTCCAGGCCAAGCTCGCCGAGGTCGGCGAGGACCGGCTGCTCGGCGAGGTGGAGCTGCCGCTGGTGGAGCTGCTGGCCCGGATGGAGCGGCGCGGCATCGCCGCGGACCGGGACTATCTCGGCGAGCTGGAGGGGATGTTCGCGGCCGACGTGAAGCACGCCATCGAGGAGGCGCACGCGGCGGTCGGCACCCAGTTCAACCTCGGCTCCCCGAAGCAGCTGCAGGAGGTGCTGTTCGAGCAGCTCGCCCTGCCGACCAAGGGCATCAAGAAGACCAAGACCGGCTACACCACGGACGCCGACGCCCTGCAGACGCTGGTGCAGAAGGCCACGACCGACCAGCAGCGGGCCGCGCTGGCGGCGATCCTGCGGCACCGGGACGTGAGCAGGCTGCGCAGCACCGTCGAGGGCCTGATCAAGACCGTCGGCGAGGACGGCCGGATCCACTCCTCCTTCAACCAGATGATCGCGGCGACCGGCCGGCTCTCCTCGACCGATCCGAACCTGCAGAACATCCCGGTGCGCACGGACGAGGGCCGGCGGATCCGCAAGGCGTTCGTCGCGGGTCCGGGCTACGACTCGCTGCTCACCGCCGACTACAGCCAGATCGAGATGCGCGTGATGGCGCACCTGTCCGGGGACGAGGCGCTGATCGAGGCCTTCAACTCCGGCGAGGACCTGCACAGCTCGGTGGCCTCCCGCGTGTTCGGCGTGTCGCCGAATGAGGTGACCGGGGAGCTGCGCCGCCGGGTCAAGGCCGTGTCCTACGGGCTCGCGTACGGCCAGTCGGCTTACGGGCTGGCGAACGGCCTGGGCATCACGAACGCCGAGGCCACGAAGATCATGGAGGACTACTTCGCGCGCTTCGGCGGGGTCCGCGACTATCTGCACCAGGTGGTGGACCAGGCGCGGCAGACCGGCTACACCGAGACCCTGCTCGGGCGCCGCCGCTACTTCCCCGACCTGACGTCCACCAACGTGCCGCGACGTCAGATGGCCGAGCGGATGGCCCTCAACGCGCCGATCCAGGGCTCCGCCGCGGACATCATCAAGCTCGCGATGCTGCGGGTGGAGGCGGCGCTCGGCGAGGCCGGTCTGCGGTCCCGGCTGCTGCTCCAGGTGCACGACGAACTCGTGCTCGAGCTCGTGGACGCCGAGCGCGAGCAGGTGGAGCAGCTGGTGCGTACGGAGATGGCCGGAGCGTACGAGCTGCGCGTTCCGCTGGACGTTTCCGTGGGCGTCGGCAAGGACTGGCGCGCGGCGGGTCACTGAGCGAGCATGGCCGCTAACCGGCTGATAACCGGGTCGTGCCACGGCGAATCGACGTGTCACAGGTCTGTCACCGACTCACCCGGTGTTCATGAGCGGCCGATATGGTGACCGGGCAAGCAGACCAGGAGAGCAGGTGACCATGGAGTCCACGGAGATACCGGCGGCGAGCGATTCCGCGACGACCCCGATGTCCAAGGAGCAGCGCGAGCAGTTCGATCGCGACGGCTACCTCGTCATTCCGAACGCGCTCAGCGCCGAGGAGGTGGCGTACTACACCGAGGTCATCGACCGGATCTACGCCGAGGAGAAGGCGAAGGACGCTCTCTCGCCGGAGGGCGCGATGCACGTGCTCTCCGCGGTGCACCGCAGCCCGGAGGTCGCTCCGCTGCTCGACCACCCGAAGACCTTCCCGCTGGTGTGGTCGATCCTCGGCTGGAACGTGCACATCTACCACTCGCACCTGGACGTGCACCCGAAGATCGCCGTGCCGAAGCCCTTCCGCTTCGAGTGGCACCAGGACGGCGGCCGGCAGAACCGCGAGATCGAGACCGACCCGCGTCCGCGGCTGTCGGTCAAGCTCGCCTACTGGCTCTCCGACGTGTCGGCCGAGGGCCGCGGCAACTTCAAGGTCGTGCCGGGCAGCCACCTGAGGAACTGGATCGACGGGCCGCCGCGGCGCGATGTCGAGTGGCCGGAGCCGGAGGGCGCCGTCGAGGTGCTCGCCAACCCGGGCGACGCCGTGTTCTTCGACCGGCGGATCTGGCACACCCGGACCAACAACTACTCGGACGTGACGCGCAAGGGCATGTTCTTCGCCTACACGCTGCGCTGGATCGCGATCCGCGACGAGGTCGAGGCCGTCCGGGCACGTCCCGATTTCGCCTCCCTGAACCCGGTGCAGCGCCAGCTGCTCGGCGAGTCGCTGCACCAGCCGCGCCCGGGCCACACGTACGGCGACCACCAGTGGGGCCACTACCCGGAGACCACTCCGCTGCACGGCTTCCTGAAGGACAACGACCTGTTCGACACGAGCTGGCCGGCGCTCAAGCCGTAGTCTTCGGCACTCGGCACAAGGCAGGGCCCGCTCGCTTCGAGCGTGCGGGCCCCTCGCGCTTCTAGAGCTCGATTTTGAGCGGTACGCCCGTGGCCGCGACGACCTGCTCCTCGGTGACGTCCGGCGCCAGCTCGCGCAGCACCAGGCCGCCGGGCTCGATGTCGATCACCGCGAGGTCGGTGATGATGCGGTGCACGACGCGCTTGCCGGTCAGCGGCAGCGTGCAGGATTCGACGATCTTGGGCTCGCCGTCCTTGGCGGTGTGCTCCATCAGGACGATCACCCGTCTGGCCCCGTGCACGAGGTCCATCGCGCCGCCCATGCCCTTGATCATCTTGCCGGGGATCATCCAGTTCGCGAGGTCCCCGTCCTTCGAGACCTGCATCGCGCCGAGCACGGCCACGTCGATCTTGCCGCCCCTGATCATCGCGAAGGAGGCCGCGGAGTCGAACAGCGCGGCGCCGGGCAGCAGCGTCACCGTCTCCTTGCCCGCGTTGATCAGGTCCGGTTCCTCGTCGCCGTCGAAGGGGTACGGGCCGGTGCCGAGGATCCCGTTCTCGGACTGGAGCACCACGTGCACGCCATCGGGCACGTGGTTCGGGATAAGCGTAGGCAGGCCGATGCCGAGATTCACGTATTGGCCGTCGGAAAGTTCGCGCGCGGCGCGCGCGGCCATCTGGTTGCGGTCGAGCGACATGGTGTCAGACCCCTTCCGTGCGCGGGCGCACGGTGCGCCGCTCGATCCGCTTCTCGGCCACCGTCGCCTCGACGACCCGGTGTACGTGCACGCCGGGCAGTTGCACCGCGCTCGGCGGGATCTCGCCGGCTTCGACGATCCGCTCGGCCTCCAGCACGCAGATCCGCCCGGCCATCGCCGCGAGGGGATTGAAGTTCATCGAGGAGCCGTTGAACACCGCGTTGCCGTGCCGGTCCGCGATCGTGGCGCGCACCAGGGCGAAGTCGGTGGTGATGGCCTGTTCGAGGATGTACTCGCGGCCGTTGAAGCTGCGGACCTCCTTCGGCGGGGAGGCGAGCGCGACGGTCCCGTCCGCGTGGTACTTCCACGGCAGCCCGCCCTCGGCGACCTGCGTGCCCACTCCGGTCGCGGTGTAGAACGCGGGGATGCCGGCGCCGCCCGCGCGCAGCCGCTCGGCGAGCGTGCCCTGCGGGGTGAGTTCCACCTCGAGTTCGCCGTGCAGGTACTGCCGGGCGAACTCCTTGTTCTCTCCGACGTAGCTGCTGGTCATCCGGGAGATCTGTCCGGATTCGAGGAGCAGGCCGAGGCCCCAGCCGTCCACGCCGCAGTTGTTGGACACCACGCGCAGGTCTCGTGAACCTGTGGCGAGGAGCGCGGCGATCAGCGTGGAGGGGATCCCGCACAGTCCGAACCCGCCGACGGCGATCGTGGCGCCGTCCGGGATGTCGGCCACGGCCTCAGCCGTGGCGACCACCTTGTCCATAGGAATCTCTGACTTCCTTGTCGATGCCGATCCAGTGATGGTCGTTCATCCAGCACTGTAGTCTCGCCCGTTCGCCCCGGCTGATCGGATGTCCGCCGGACACATGTGGTTCGCGCGGAATGTGTACGCGGCTCACATGGGCGCGCCGGCTCCTCGGCGCGGCGTTCGTCCTGATCGTCTTCTTAGCCCCCGGCGGTTTGGCCGGGCGCACGGGGGCGAAGAGAACTACGGGCATCGAGGAGGTCTGAGATCAGATGACGACGACGTGGCGGGAGTACACCGAGACGAGTGTCCCGGTGCCCGGCGGCGATCTGGCGGTGCTCCGCTGGCCCGCGACCGAGCCGGGAGCCGCCGCGCCGCCGCCGCCGATCCTGCTCGTGCACGGCATCACCGGCAACGCCCTGGCCTGGGCCGGAGTTGTGGACGAGATCGGCGGCCGGGCCGAGCTGATCGGCGTCGACCTGCGCGGCCGGGCCGGCTCCCGGGAGATCGACGGCCCTTGGGGCATCGACCGGAACGCGGCCGACCTGGTGGCCGTGCTGGACGCCCTGCACCTGGAGCAGGCGCTGCTCGTGGGTCACTCACTTGGAGCATTCGTCGCAGCGCAGGCCGCGGCCACGTCCCCCAAGCGGTTCACCCGCTTCGTCGCCATCGACGGCGGCCTCGGCTTCCCGCTGCCACCCGGCGCCGACGCGGACGCCGTCCTCGAGGCCATCGTCGGCCCGGCGGTCAAGAAGCTCTCGATGACCTTCGCCGACGAACAGGCGTACCTCGACTTCCACCGCGTCCACCCAGCCTTCGTCGGCAACTGGACCCCGCAGTTGACGGCGTACCTCGTGCGCGATGTCCGCATGCTCCCGAACGGACAGGTCGTCAGCTCCTGCCGCGAGGAGGCGATTCGCGCGGACGGCAAGCAGGTGCTGCTCGACGAACACGTCCGCACGAACATCGTCAACAACGTGAGCTGCGACGTCGACTTCCTCTACGCCGCCCGCGGCCTGCTCAACGAATCGCAGGCGCTCTACGACCCCGAGCGCCTCGCGCTCGCAGGGCTCGACCGCACTCCCGCCCGCATCGAGTTCGTCCCCGATACGAACCATTACACGATCCTCGCTCCGGGCGCCGGTGCGCAGGCGGTCGCGCGGGCGCTGCTGCGGTAGCTGCAGCGGGCGCCCGCGCGATCCCAATCGGGTTCAGTGGCAGGGTTCAGTGGCCTCCGGTGTTGCTGGTCCAGAGCGCCGCGCCGGACGAGCTGTAGACGACGAGGTTGCCGTCGTTCTGCAGGTCGAGCTTGGCGCCGGAGTTGTTCGTCGTGCCGCTGCTCCAGTCGGGCGTCCCGGTGGCGTCGTAGACCACGAAGTTTCCGTCGCCCTGCATCAGAGCCTCGCCGGCGGAGTGCCCGGAGGTGTTCGACGCCCACAGGGCGGCGCCGTTGAAGTAGAGCACGAGGTTTCCGTCGCCCTGCATGTCGAGCGTGAAGCGCCCGTCGCACGAGGCCAACGACTGCCCGGGGTAGAGACCCTGGTTGGCGGTCATGACGCCGCAAGCCGTCGGCGCCTGAGGAACCGTCAGGATCGACGGCTCACTCACACCCAGCAGGTACTCAAGCTGTGTGGTGGACACGAACTGGCTCTGCAGTGTGCTCGACGTCGCCGAGTCCACCAGATACGCCGCGGGCGACGCGGGAGTGCCGCCGCAGCCGCTGGACGACGTGACGCCGACGTGCCGCGCGGTGTCGCTGTTGCCCGTCACCGTCCAGTTGGTCACGCCGTTGACGGCGTAGCCGTAGGCCACGTTCTCGCCCTCGACGACGTTGCCGGTCACCGTGCCGCCGTAGTTGGTACCCGTGCCGCAACCCCACACCTGCGGCCCCATCGCGATACCGACCTTGATGAGCGCGCTCTTTCCGTCGATGACGTTGTTCTTCACGACGGTGCCGGTGTAATTGCCGTTCATCGGCGAATAGTCGACCATGTTGATGCCGCCGAGTTCGTTCTCGGTCAGCGAGGTGATGGTGTTGCCGGAGATCGTCGAGCCCGGCGCGCCGAACACGACGATGCCGCCGTCGGTGGCGTCATTGACCGTATTGTTCTCGACTTCGCTGTTGCCGCACGCGAGCGAGATGCCGTCGGCCCACGTGCCGGATGCGTCGGTGCCCGCCTCCGCGAACGTGTTGTTGAGGATCTTCGCACTCTGGCACGCCGGCGTGCTGTTGGTCACCGTGCCTTCGGTGATGTGGATCGTCGACCAGCCTCTGGTCTCGTAGGCATAGACGTTCTGCACGGCCTGGCCGCTGGCGTTACCGCCGATCTCGATGAGCGCGCTGCTGCCGCTCGCGATCCGGCCCAGCGCCGGCCGATTGCCGTTGACTTGGATGTTCTCGATCGTGATCCCGGACTCGTTGGCGCCGGTGATCGCGGACGACTGGCCGGAGCCGGTCACGACGAGGCTCGCGCGGGTGGAACCGGTCGGCAGACCCTGGGTGTAGATCTGCTGGTTCGCCGCGGTGAACGCGACGGGGCTGGTCAGGTCGAACACCGCGCTCGGGCACAGCACGGCCGCCGCGCCCTGCCCGGACAGCGCGGCGGTGATGCCCGCGACGTCGCCCGAGGCGATGCACGAGGCCGCGGCGGCGTTCGGTTGGGCGCCGAACGCGGCGGTCGGCACGGCGAGCGCGAGCGCGATCGCCGCGAGTCCGGCCGGAATGGATATTCGCATGGGCATTCCTCATTGAATGCGAGATGCGCATGGGATCGCGCACTTCTGACATGCGGAAGTTTCACGATTCGGGGGTGCGGCGTCAAGACGAAGGGATTTAATTTACGAGAAGGGATTTATTTTACGACGAGGCTATGCTGATGCTGTGAGCGTCGGTGGAGAGAGCGAGCTCGGCCGTTTCCTGCGTGCCCGGCGCGCCGCGATCCGGCCGCAGAGCGTGGGCCTCGCGGACCGCGGCCGGCGCCGGGTGCCGGGTGCCGGGCCTGCGCCGGAACGAACTGGCCACGCTGTGCGGGATCAGCACCGAGTAACTACGTGCGGCTGGAGCAGGGGCGGGACCAGAATCCGTCGAAGCAGGTGCTGGACGCGCCGGTCGGCGCGCTGCGGCTGGACGAGCAGGCCACCGTCCACCTGTACCGGCTGGCCCGGCCGGTGCCGGCCCGGCGCAAGGCGGCGGAGTCCGCGGCCTCGCCCGCGCTGTGCCGGCTGATCGACGCGTGGCCGTTGACGCCGGCGATCGTCACCGGCTGTCTGGGCACGGTCCTCGCCGCCAACCCGCTCGCGCGGCTGCTCTCCCCGCTGCACTGTCCCGGGACCAGCCTGCTGCGGGTGTGCTTCCTGGACCCGGTCTGGGCCGCGCGTCCAGGCTGGGCGGCGGAGAGCGCGGACCGGGCGGCGGCGCTGCGCGCGACGGTCGGGGCGCTGGGCGAGGAGGATCCGACGGTGCGCGCTGGTCGAGGAACTGTCGGCGGGCAGCGCGCGATTCCGCGAACTGTGGAGCCGACACGACATCAGGGCCCGTACACGCGGGGTCGCCGTGTTCGACCATCCGCGGGTCGGGAAGCTGAAACTGCGGTACGAGAGATTCGCCGCGCTCAACGAGCCGGGCCCGGTGCCGGGAACGGCCGGCCGGTTTCTCGCCGCGTTCCAGGCGGAACCCGGCAGCGCCTCGGCGGCCCGCCTAGCCGCGCTGGCCGAGATGGCGGGCCGCCGGGACGGGGTCTAGAACATCGTGTTGTCGTTGGCCGAGGTGGCCGGGACGTTCTCGGCCGAGCCCCACTGCTCGACGATCCTGCCGCCCTCGACGCGGAAGAGGTAGACGGCGGCCTGGCCGAGGTTTGAGGGCGCGTCCTTGACGTGCGCGTGCACGGCGACCAGGTCGCCCTCGGCCACCACCTGCGCGATCTGGACGCCGAACCACGGGTTCTGCGCGAACAGCGAGGAGTAGTACGCCGTCAGCGCGGCCGACCCGTTGGCGATCGCCGGATCATGCTGGTAGACCGAGGGGGCGACGTACCGGTCGATGGCGCTCAGATCGTGATCCTGCATCAGGGTCGTGACGTAGTCGAGCACGACGCCCTTGTCCTGCGCGGTCACCGCGGCCGGAGCGCTGTCGCCGGCGGGCTGGCTGAGCTGCGAGAACGGATCGTTGCCGTTGGCCGTCGTGGTCGGCGCGGTCTCCAGAACATCCCAGTGCTCGACGAGCTTGCCGTTCTCGACGCGGTAGATGTCGAAGTTCGCCTGATTCCCGGACTCGTTCTGCAGGAAGACGAGGTCGCCCTCGGCCACCTCGCGCACCGCCGTGATGTGCAGCTGCGGAACCGCCGCCCGGACCTGGATGACCAGATTGCGCAGCGCGTCCGGGCCGTTGGCCACGGTCGGGTTGTGCTGGAGGTAGTCCGCGGAGACGTACTTGTCGATGACCGAGTAATTGCCGTCGTTCCACAGCTGATCCTGGACGTAGAGCACCAGAGCCTTGTTCGCCTCGGCCTGCCGGTCACTCGCGCTCTGCGTGGCGGGCGTCGTGCTCGACGCCGTTCTCGACGCCGAGGTCCCGGCCGCGGAAGCGCTCGCGGTGGGTAGCAGCGCGAAGGCGGCCGCGGCGGCCGCCGCCGCGATAGACAGCTGGACGAGACGTGCGCGTCGCATTTGAATTCTCATGGTCATTCCTCCGGTGTGCCGGGCGGCTTCCGCCTCCCGACGCTAGCCAGCTCGCGCCCGTGGGTCGTGGCCCCGCCTTGGCTGGTAGCCGCAGGGCCACCCAGCGAGGCGCCCGCGCTATCGCAAGCTGTGCAGCCGCAGCGCGAGCTGGAGTTCGAGGGCGCGGTCGGGGGACTGCCAGTCGGGGCCGAGGAGCTTGGCGATGCGGTCGAGGCGCTGCGTCACTGTGTTGACGTGGACGTGCAGCCGGTCCTTGGCGCGCATCAGGTTGCCGCCGCAGGCGAAGTAGGCCTCGAGGGTGCGCAGCAGGTCGGTGGAGCGGCGGGCGTCGTAGTCGAGAACGGGGCCGAGGATGCGCTCGACGAAGCCGGGGACCTGGCCACCGCCGAGAAGTAGACCGACGAACCCGAGGTCGGTGGCGCTGGCGGCGTCGCCGATGCGGCCGAGGGCGAGCAGGGCGTTGAGGCAGTGGGCAGCCCCGGTGTACAGCTGCGCGGGCTTGAGCGGGCCGTGGCCGGGTCCCGCGGCGCCGGCGGTGACGGGGCGCTGGATGGCGGCGTGGAGTTGGTGGACGACGTCGCGGGCGATGGCCGTGGGGTCGTTGCCGGGCAGCAGCAACACAGTGATCCCCGCCCGCTCGCCGGCCAGACCGTGCTTCGTCGCCGCGAGATGTGCCGCGGCCGACGCCAGGCGTCTGCGGTCCGCGTCCTCGGCCTTCGCGACGACGACCACGTGCGCGGCGTCGAGGTCAGCGTTCAGCCTTCTGGCACGATCGCGCAACGCGGCGGCGTCCGGATCCGGGCGGTCGGCCGCATCTAAGAGGTCTGTCAGCAGCTCGCCGCGCACCTGGTACTCCGCCTCGCGCACGGACCGCTCGGTCAGCAGCCGCAGCGCCGTCACCATCGCCGCGCGTTCGAGGATGCGCTGGTCGGCCGGGTCCAGGCTCGCGTCCGCGCGGACGGCGAGCGTGCCCAGCCGCTCGCCGCCTGCCTGCACGGCCGCGATCCACAGGTGCTCGCGCTCGGCGCGGACCGCCTTGCCGGTGCGTTCGGATTCCGCGGTCGCCGCCTCGACATCAGGCCCGTGCACGTTCGACGCCGAGCCCTGCAGCACCTGGCCGTGCGCGTCCGTGACGCAGACCGCTCCGCCGAGGATCTCGCTGACGGACTCCGCCAACTCGCTCAATCCCGCGCCGCGCAGCAGCAGACCGGTCAACGCCTCGTGCGCCTCGGCGGCGCGCTCGACCGCCGCGCTGTGCTCGCGGATGACGCGGCTCGCCTCGGCCAGCTCCGCGAGTGCCGCCTTGGTCTCAGCGAGCTGATTCGCCGATTCGATGGCGATCGCCGCGTGCGTCGCCAGCGAGCTCAGCAGCGCCACCTCGTCCCGCGTGAACGGCCTGACCTTGCGGTCCGACGCGAACAGCACGCCGATCACTTCGCCGCCCGCGAGCAACGGAACGCCGAGGATCGCGACCAGGCCTTCGTCGTGCACCGCGCTGTCGATCGGCCGCGTGTGCCGGAACCGGTCGTCGTTGAAGTAGTCCGCCGTCGCGTACGGCGACGCCGTCTGCGCCACGAGCCCGCCGAGACCCTCGCCCATGCCGAGGCGCACGCGCTGGAACTCGGCCGAGACCGAACCGGCCGTGACGCGCATGTACGTGTCGCCGGCGTTCTCGTCGTGCAGCGAGAGATACGCGACGTCCGTCCCCAGCAACTTGCGCGCCCGCAAGACGATCGCGCGCAGCACGTCGTCCAGGTCGCGCAGACCGGCAAGGTCGCCGGCAGTCTCGAACAGCGCCGCCAGTTCGTTCTCGCGTCGACGCTGATCCCGGATCGTGGCGCGCACGCGGAGTGCCACGGCCCGCGCCTGTTCGAGGGCTGCGATGCGCGCCGGGGATGCTCCGGCCTCGCGCGCGAACCGGACCGGCTCGTCGTACTCGACGGCCGGCGCGTCGCGGGCCAGCAAGGAGAGGAAGATGGTGTCGTCTTCGGCTACTGAGCTGTCCATGCGCCGTCCATCGACAACGAGGCACCGTTGATGAACGCCGCCGCCGGGGAACACAGATACAGCACCAGACCAGCCACCTGCTCGGGTTCGATCAATTGCTTCATCGCCGAGCGCGCGAGCAGCACCTGTTCGATGACCTCTTGCTCCGGAATCCCGTGCGCCGCCGCCTGATCCGCGATCTGCTTCTCCACCAGTGGCGTACGCACATAGCCCGGGTTCACGCAGTTCGATGTGACGCCGTGCGGTCCGCCCTCGACGGCCGCCACCTTCGACAGCCCTTCGAGCGCGTGTTTCGCGGTCACATAACCCGCCTTGTACGCCGACGCGCGCAGGCCGTGCACCGAGGACACGTTCACGATCCGGCCCCAGCCCTGCGCGTACATGTGCGGCAGCGCGGCTTGGATGAGCTGGAATGGTGCCTCGACCATCACCGCGAGCATCCGGCGGAACTGATCCGGTGGGAACTCCTCCAGAGGACGCACCACCTGAAATCCCGCGTTGTTGACGAGGACGTCCGCGCCCTCGGCCAGGTGCACGACGTTTTGCGGCTCCGACAGGTCCACGACGTGAGCCTCGCCGCCGATCGCGGCAGCGACCTCGTGCGCCCGGTCCGCGTCGAGGTCGAGCACTCGCACCTTCGCCCCCGCCTCGGCCAGCGCCGTCGCGCACGCTCGGCCGATGCCGCTCGCAGCCCCCGTCACCACGGCCGTGCGGCCCCGCAGGTTGACGCTATCCACATTCCTCGCCATGAACTCGACCGTAAGGCCGAGGCGCCGGGTGGCGCATGTGGTCCGGCCACATAGGTTTCGGAAAGATCATGTGGCCGGTACGTACTCGGGCTTCCGCATACGCACGCCCGACTCGTGCTTGGACCGCGCCGCCATAAGCAGCCCGCCTGCCGCCGTCACCGTGGCGACGATCGCGGCGACGCTGATCAGCTGCACCGGATCGTGATGCGCCACGGTCATGATCGTCAGCAGTTCCGCGCCGGTGCCGCACAGCACCAGCCAGCCCACGGCCGCCGAGCCGCGTGCCACCGCGTCGAGCTGCGCGAGCTGCACCAGCGACTGCATCGCCCCCGCGTACGCGAAGATCCACGCCACCTTGCTCAGGTCGAAGTCCGAGCCGACCGTGTAGTGCTCGCCGAAGGCGAAGTCGATCAACGGTCCGGCCGACAGCGCGGAAACCATGATCACGAAGGCGCCGATCGCCACGGATGCGAGAACGCCCACGCGCAACGCGGTCTTGCGCGTCTCCGGCACGGCCAGCCGCGGATAGACGAGGATGCCGACGAATTGCGGGCCGAAGTAGCCCGCACGAGTGAACAGCGCCCCCGCCTGATAGCTGCCGAGCGTCGGGCCCCGGTAGTAGTGCGCCGAGAGCAGGCCGTCCAGCAGCGACAACAGCAGCGCGACGCCCATGCCCCACGAGGCCCTGCGCAACTCGAGCAGGTAGCCGTCGCCGCGAATCAAGGTTCTCACGGTGACCATGTCGCGCAGCAGGTAGTGGCACACGGCGCAGGTCGGGAACCAGGACAGGGCCACGGCCGCCATCACCAGCGTCGGGTTCGCGAGCGTCATGCCGACCGCCACGCCCGCGACCAGCTTCATCCCGTAGACGAGCATGAACAGCAGCGTGAAGTCCCGGAAGCGGCTCGAGCCCTGGGACAGGCCGAAGTAGCCGGAGATCACCGAGAACGGCAGCAGCGACACGGCCGTCCACGCCACCTGCGCGGTCGTGATCGCGGGCAGCGCGGCCGAGATAAGCGGGGAGAGCAGCACGAACAGCACGGCCTCGGCCGCGCCGACGAGCACCGACCAGCGCAGCAGCGGGCCGGCTATCGCGTGCACGCGCTCGCCCGCTGTCGCACCGTCCTGTGCCTTCGCGGCGGCGATCCGCCGAGCGGTCACCGCCTGCAGGGCCGTCGCCGGGATCGAGGCGATGAGAAAGAGTGCGAGCAGCGTGCCGATCTGGCCGTAGTCGGCGGCGCCGAGGTGGTGTGAGAGCGCGAAGCTGAAGCCGTAGGAAAGGGCGTTCCCCGAAAGCATCCCGACGGCGAGGATCGTGCTGTCGGCGAGTAGCTTGCGTGCCATGGCGCCGCCTCTCTCACTTGGGTCCCCGGTTTCGGCGCAGACTTTAGAGGGTGAAGCCGAGGCACTCCAATCGCCGCACCGGACGCCAGGTGAACTAAACGCCGACTCTCCGGGTCACGAAGATCGCCGTGCCGGGCACCAGCCGGCCGCGCAGCGCGGACCAGCCGCCGCCCCAGCGGTCGCCGAGATCCTCGGGGTATTCCGGCTCGACCAGGTCCGCCACGGCCAGCCCGGCCGCCGTCAGTTCCCTGATGCGGTCGCCGAACGTGCGGTGATGCTCGACGTACGTCGCCGCACCGTCGTCGTCCTGCTCCACGTACGGTCGCCGGTCGAAGTACGAGTGCCGCACGACCAGGCCCTCGTCGCCGGGGAGGTCGGGCAGCGCCCAGCGGAGCGGGTGCGGCACGGAGAACACCCAGCGCCCGCCCGGCCGCAGCACCCGCGCCACCTCGCGCATCAGCCGCGCCGAGTCCGCCACGAACGGCACCGCGCCGAAGGCCGAGCACGCGACGTCGAACGACGCGTCGGCGAACGGCAGCGCGGTCGCCTCCGCCTGGACGAGGTTCAGCGCCGGACGGCCCGACTGCTCGTCGATCCGCCGCGCGTGCCGCAACTGCCGCCCGGAGAGATCGAACCCGACGACCCGCGCGCCCCGATCGGCCAGCCAGCGCGCGCACTGCGCCGCGCCGCAGCCGAC